>CAJQQM010000071.1 GCA_905480485.1 uncultured Aureispira sp. | reverse complement strand
AGTTTGCTTAAACCCTATTGTGCCATCTGCTTGAAATACATTTTCCTCTATTATATTTCCTGCAACATTATACAAGACCATTTTATTCAAGCCATTGTTTTTACGTGCTCCCTTGATCAGTACTCCGCCCTTCTCAACAGCGTCATAATTAGTAGTTGTCACAGATTTTACCTTGCCTTGCAATTTAGTCTCTTTAATCTTGTTTTCAGTGGATTGGGATATGGATTCGGTGCAATTAAATAGACAAATAAGTAGACAGCAGAAAAGTAATTGATAATTCATGAAGATTTTTGTTATTGATGAGGAGGCAATTTAATAAAAAAGATAATACGTCAGAAAATTTAAGAGAAGCAGTCAATGATATCAAAAGAACTATTCAAACAAATCCAAAATGTAGCTAGGATTCTTTATAAGAATTCCTACATGCTAATTAAAGTAACAATTAGCTAAGTTACGCTACTTAGCTTAGGGCGAATATTCTATTATACAAACTGACTTAAACTCTCTAAAAATGCTCAAACTGAACGAAACAGCCCTTTCAAAACCAATTTCTTAATCCTATACATCTAAATAATAGACATTTGGACAAAGTAAGATGAAGCAGGTTTTCTGAAAAAGCGTTTTGGTAAAAAATACCGTAGTAATTTTTATAGTATAAAGAATTAGATAAAATAAAAATTAGGGATTAAAACGTTCCGAGAGCTTAGTTTTAAGACGAATCTCCATCTTCTTGCTGATAACTGCCAGGTTTGAGGTGGAATACCCTGCGTAAATCCAATATACTTTGGCAGCCTCATATGATTATAGTCTGATATAGTCCATCTTTTGTTGTAAGAAAACAACAAGTGTTATCTACTTAAAATCTGTCGCTAAAAATTGCTATCATTTAATTGTTAAAATCTGTTGGTGAAAAGACTACAAAGGCTTCGGCATCAAGGCTAGCAGTATTCATTTGATAGGCCACCAAAGAACCTCCTTTAGCAATGCTATAATCCAAACAAGCAACATTCGGGGCCCGCAAGGCAATCCTATCTTTTTGAACATCCAACCAATAATGCCCCACAAAAACAGGTTTTGCTGTTGCAGGATAAGGCTCAAAAGTAATCGGTTCATTCAGAACTTCCTGCAGGATAGGATCTCCTTTGAAATCACTTGCTTTGACAGCGGCTTCTCCTATGGTTTTGTTGTTGACAGGTTCCCACCATTTTACCCTAAAATTGGTACGCTTGTGCCCATCTTTGTCTTTAAAACTCCCTCCCTTAGGTATTTTTAGTTCTCTGCCCTTCAGAATCACCTCTATTGACTCAAAATATGGCCCTTTAAAACCATTGACTATAGAACAAGACTTCCATTGATAGGACGGAATCGTGTTGCCTCCAAAATCAGCCTTCAGCCGCTCTATGATTGCGGTATCCCAACAGGCGTGTACGGCCCGAAACTGATTGTTTTCGAACCACAGGGGTAATTGCCTAAACCAAGCAAGCATTTCATCAAGGGCAGTATAGTCTTTATAGCTGTGCTGCTCCAAATTTTCCAAAGTTTTGGCAATCTGATGCCGATTCTTAGCACTATTAGGGCGCAGATAAACCCCTTCATCAATATCGAGGGTATGATAACATACAAAGTTGAACTCGTGATTGCCCATCAGGGCAATTGCACTGCCACCTTCGACCATCGACCGCACTGTTTTGTACACATAAAAAGACTGTGGGCCGCGGTCGATATAATCGCCAACAAAAAGTACTTTTCTACCTCTAGGGTGCTTGTACGTATTATCCTGATAAGAATAGCCCAGCTTATTGAGCAACATCAGCAGTTCAAAAGCATGGCCATGTATATCTCCTATGATATCGTACATAATTTATAATTTTGTGATTTCTGAACAATCTTCTACGCTCTTGATGTGTATAAAAAAAGCCTTTCATCTTGGAAAGGCCTCTTTGTTATTTTTTGGGGGTTAATTGCATGACATGTCCGCAATTATTGCATTTGTGTAAGGCTTCATTTTCATTAAATTTTTTGAAGGTAGCCGGCAACTGTTTTTCAATATTGGTCAATTTGAAATAATCTTCGTGCAATTGATGATTGCAATTATCGCAATACCACTGAAAACCATCGGTGTGTTTTTCGATATCGCGAACATGTTCAATGACCAATCCGATTGTCCCTGCAGGTCGTTGTGGTGAATGCGGAATTTTGGCAGGCAACACAAAAATTTCTCCTTCTTTGATAGGTATATCTTTGGGCTGACCATTCTCAATTATTTTTAAGACCATATCTCCTTTTAGTTGCATAAAAAACTCCGGTGTTTCATTGTAATGAAAATCTTTGCGGAGGTTAGGCCCACCAATTACCATTACAATGTACTCTGACCCTGGAAATACTTCTTTATTGCAAACCGGTGGTTTTAAATCTTCTTTATTCTCTTCAACCCATTTCATAAGGTTGACAACATTAAATGCTTTCATAGCTTGTTCTATTTGATTTTGTTTAATAGCCCATTGTTAATCAATAGTAGCAATTACTTTTAATTCTATTGCAATTGGTGTGGGCAGGCAATTAATTTCACAAGTTGTACGGCAGGGCTGATTCGCTTCAAAATATTCTGCATACAAACGGTTATAGGTTTTGAAATCATCTTTCATATTGGTTAGATATACCGTAACATCAACGATTTTATCCCAAGAGGAACCACAATCTTCTACGATATAACGAACGTTTTCGAAAACAGCACGGCACTGAGTTTCGATATCATAATCAACGATCTCTCCTGCTTCATTTAAGCGTACTCCCGGTATTGTTTTGGAATTAAGGAGACGAGGCCCTACGCCTGATAAAAATAATAAATTACCCACTTTACGGGCATGAGGATAAGAACCTACTGCTTTGGGCGCGCGGTCTGAATATAAAAGTTCGTCTTTATGGACCATAATAAAAATTAAATTTTGAGTTATTTTAATGGCATTAATATACAAAATGACTGGCAATCTACCTGCTAATATCCACTATTATATTTTATAATTATTACAATAAGCTAAGGTCAAGAATTTTTGGGGCCAAAGCGCTTTGCCAACATCGAACAAAGTATCCAAATACTGACCAACAAAGAGACACGACCGATCAAATCACCATACAAAGTATATAGGGTTATTTCTTGATGTAAATAAGCCTTGTTGCGAATAGCTACTGCTTTGTTATAGGTAGTTTGTTGATAAATATCCCCCCTACTATTGATGAAGGCAGAGGTACCTGAATTAGCTGCACGTACCACAAAGCGTCTGTTTTCGATCGCACGCAAACTCGACAAATAAAGATGTTGTTGATGCCCTGCTGTAGCATCCCACCATCCGTCGTTGGTAATTACGGTTAATAAATTAGCGCCTTTTTTTACATAATCTGTTACATAATCCCCAAATATAGATTCATAACAGATAAGTGGCCCTAATGTGGCAGCTTCAGATTTAAACACATCACGGTAGGCTTGTGTCCCTAGACTAAGCCCAGGTGCGCCACCCAAATCGAGAATCAAACCTTTGAACAAATCGATATTACCGACAAAAGGCATGCTTTCAGCACCAGGTACTAATTTCGATTTTTTGTAATATGGTATACTGCTTTGCTGATTGTTAAGCTGAATAGCTGCATTGTGATGATCATAATACTGACAAAAACTTTTATCGTCGTTGCAGTAAGTAAATACATGGTCCGGCATCGATTCGCCAGATTGGTAATTGACAAAAGCCGACAAACCAAGGACCACATTGATCGCCGGATAGTCCTGAATAAAATTTTGTAATTTTTGTACCGGATAAGCTTTCTCTACCTGCGTTGCATCAATATTTCGAAAAGAAGTTTCCGGAAATATTAAATAATCTACCGTTGAATCAAGCATTGGTTTTGACAACTTTATAAATGCATTGAATTGTGTTTTCTGCGGCACGGTAAATTTTTGGTAATGTGGTTCATAATTGGGCTGTAATGCTACAATTTCGACCGATTCCTTGGTATCAACGGTATGGTTAAGGTACAATACAACCGAAAAGATAGTAGGCAAAAGTACCCATACAAATGCCTTAATCAATTGCATGCGTACTACAGAATCCATCTTTTTGGTGTTTTGAAAGCTGTTGAACGCATGATAGAACATCAAATTGATACATAATATCCATAAAGACCCCCCAAAGACCCCTGTATATTCGTACCATTGTACTAAAGGTGGCAAATTAGCAAAGCTGTTCCCAAGTGTCAACCAGGGCCAAGACAAACTCCAGTTAAGGTGGCCTATTTCGAAGCTAAGCCAAAAAGCTACAAAGCCTAAATTGGCTGCTCGAACCGATAATAATTTTTTGGTTTTGTGGTAAGCCAGAATCGGAAGACACATAAAAAAAGCATTTAGGGAATTGCCCAATATGCCCGCCCACAAAGAACTGTTCTGAATCCACCAGGTACTTAGTATATTCCACACAAAAAAACTAAAATAGCTGTATTTAAAAAGTCGAAAAACAGAAGGTTCTTTGGACGTACTATTTATTTGTTGTTCAATCCACAAAATGGGTACAAAGGCTACAAAAAGCAACATAAATGAATAGTCTTGCATAAAGCCACCAGCGAATAAAACCCCTGATAACAAACTCGACAGCAACAGTGTGCGATTGGTCTTGTTTAATAAAAACAAAACAAATGAAGCAATACTACAGCACCAAAAAAACAGCAATCGATATGCCCAAAGTTGCGACGTTTGGTATAGCTGATACATGTCAAAAACACAATAGCAGCTAATCAATAATAACAAAGCAGCTAGGTAGTGTTTATATCTTAGTATAAAAGTCATATAAAATCTGAATTAATCGATAAAGGTAAGGATTTTATCGTAGGTTATGTTTGTAGAAATTAGTCTTTTTTTGTCCTATTCATTCGCTGTTAAGTACGGATTATTTTGCGCCTTAATACAATATAAATAACCATTGGCGCACCCAAAAAGGAGGTAATTACGTTGATTGGTAATTGACTGTCCGTACCAGGCAATTGCGCAATAAATTGGCAAAACAACAAAGTAACCATCCCAATTAATACCGATGTACTTATTATAATGATGTGTCGATGCGTTCTAAATAACATGCGGGCAATGTGTGGTACAGCTATCCCTACAAAGGCGATAGGCCCACAAAAAGCCGTCACAGCACCTGCCAATAAAGCGGTTATTAACAATATAATTTTTTGTATTAATGGAACAGAAACACCCATACTCAAAGCATATTGATCCCCTAACAGGAGTGCATCTAAAGATTTACTCATGAACAAACAAGCAAAAATAAGTAGGCTACCAATAAAGGCCAAATAATATATTTCTTCCCAATTTAGTCCATTTAAAGAACCCATAGACCATAAAATATACTGTTGCAAGGCTTGTTGAGAACTAAAGTATTGAATAAGGGCAACAATTGCTGAACTTGCCGATCCAAACATTAGCCCTAGAATTAAAAGGGTATTGATATCTTTGACCCGCAAAGAAACCAATAACAACAACATTAACACCAAGCCCGCCCCTATCATGGACATCAAAATAATCGCCCAAGTACTGTTGATAATCGAAGCCAATAGAACAAACTGTGAACAGTAAGTACCGGCCATGACCAAAATAGCAACTCCAAGCGATGCCCCCGAACTGATTCCAAGAACGAAAGGACCGGCGATAGGATTTCGAAAAAATGTTTGCATAAGCAATCCACTGACACTCAGCGAAGCCCCTGCTAGCATAGCGGCAGCTATTTTGGGCATTCTAAATTGAAACACGATCGCTTCTTTTGTTGCATCGACGGAATGACCACTTAAGATTTCAAAAAGACTTTCAAAAGAGATAGCAACAGAACCCCAAGCTAGATTGAGGCCAATCAATAGGACCAAAAGAAACAATAACAGTATAATTTTGAGGCTAAATTTCATGCTATTTTTGAGTCAGTTGTTCGTAATAATACAAACTTGATGTATCTATACGGGCTGCGTGAAATATATGGATTAAATCACCCAAAAGACGATGAGGGGCTACAATAGCCGATTCAAATACATCCGTCCCTCCACTCTTTGTCGAACGTTTGTAATAATTGAACAACTGCCCCGATTTAAAGGCGCTAAAATCAGCATAAAGTGGTTCGCTTTGCAACATTTGTCCTTGACGCTTAAAATTAGATATATTAATCCAAAAATCAGCATTAAGGGCTTTGGAATAAACTGCCTCGAAATCGAGCGGTACGCCGCTTAGGTCTTGATTATCGGCCCATAGATATTGTGCATGCGCATCGTTGATGAAACCTGCCATCAAGGAACCTCCTCCTGCCACATGCCAAGTACCTTGAAAAACAGCACCCGTTAAAACGGTTGGCCGCTTTTGATAGCTTCTAGCCTGCAGTTTAAGCTGTTGATACGCCTGTACGACCGCATCAAACCGTTGTTTAGCGAGTTTTTCTTTCCCCAATAAATGAGCAACAAACAAACACCACTCGGCACGACCCAAAGGATGTTCCTCCATAAAATCAGCCATCAAAACACTAGAAATGCCCAAAGACTTTAATTTATCATAATTTTTTAGGTCTCCGAGGCTATATAAAAGGGCAATTTCGGGTTTGGCCATTAAGGCTCGTTCAAAGTCAATAGTACCCTGCGAACCCAAATCGGCAATTTTGCCGTCTGCCAAAGCTTGACGTACTTCCGGGTGATAGGTAAAATTGCCGTTAGCTAAGGCCACCATTTTGTCTGTAGCATCCAAAAAGTCTAAAAATGCAACATCTACTGTA
>CAJQQM010000070.1 GCA_905480485.1 uncultured Aureispira sp. | reverse complement strand
TACCTGACCTTGTTCGAGCATCCATTCTCCGGTGCGGTACATCCACCACAAATCGGGTTCACGGATGGCTTTTAAGCTAAGAACAATACCGGTTAGCAAGCACAGGGCCCAAGCAATTTTATGAAGGGTAGATTGATGTTTCATGATTTTAATCCAGCAGTTTTTTAATAAGAGTTAATATGAACGAGCATTTTTGAGGCAACAATTTTTAAATTTTTGACCACTATTGCAAGGACATAAAGCATTTCTTTTGGTGCTTTGCCCCCGATAATTGAAGGCCGAACGCAGCGCTGATTTGAATTTGTTTTTAGTATCTTGTTGAAAAACAAGGGATAAAATATGGTACAGGTCCGGGTTGTTTTTTTGAAGTGCTTGGGGGTGTTCGAAAAAATACTCGGAGGCTACGGCAAAAAATTCAATAGGGTTGGTAGCGCCATAAGGATTCATTTTAGACAAGCCTTTATTGATACGGATGGTTTCTTTACGGATGATTTCAAGCCAGGGGGCAATGTATTGATGTTGCATAAAAACTTTGGGGATGCCATCGTATTCGCCATCGGCAGCGTCCAATAAGTGTACAAATTCGTGTATCCCAACATTCTTTTTATCCATACTATTCTGAAAACCACCGATAAGGGCAGGTTTGGATAAAATCATAACCCCTTGCATAATTCCGGTACCCACCATTCCTTGTATATTTCGTTCGGGACCTTCTGTCCGAAAATCCTTCGAAAATGCGTTAGGATAGATTAAAATTTCACCGAGGTTTTCGTATTCCCATTCCGGAAAACTAAAAACCGGTATTTCGGCACTTGCAGCGGCAAGAACCATAGTAAGGTCGTCTACTTCGGTCTTGATTCCGGTTATTCTAGTTTCGTGCAAAAATATTTGAATCTCGGTTTCGAAACGTCGTTTTTCAGTTGCGTCCAAAGCTTGGTAAAAAACAACATACTGTTCGAGAATAGCTTTCCAATTATCTGGAATTGGCCTATTGATAAGTTGTTGGCGTTCTCTGTATTTTTTGGTAAAAATTGAATAGCTGTTGAAACAGACAAGGCTACCTATAGCTAGCAAAATGAGGTAAGAATTATCTGATAAATGACCTATTTGGCGAATAACCAAGAAATATAGGCCGCCAATTATTGCCGTAAATAGCAGTGCAATCAATTTATTTAATCGAACTTTCTTTTCAGATAAATGCATATGGAGCCGTCAAAAGTTGTATAATTATTAGCAACAAGTTAATCAAAAAGTTTTAAAAGACTGATTTAACACAGTAATTTGATGTTTTGTACTTGAAGTATTTTATATTGTCGGGGTCTTGCCTAGCTATGATAGATTAGGAGTTTTTAATTGTTTTTTATTACTATTATTATGTTGTACAACATCTTCAGAGTGTTTTTGTGGTTGATGTATGTTTGCTTTTTTAGGAGAGTGTATTATTTACATTTCAACAGAATACCAAAGAAAGCGCCTCTTATTTTTATTTCCAATCATTCAAATGGTTTTATGGATCCTATTCTGATTGCAGCTATGCAATCTAGGCCCGTTTATTTTTGGGCTAGGGCAGGAGAGTTTCCCAATAATTTCAAAGGTTGGCTACTTCTAAAACTACACGGAATGCCGATTTATCGTCAGCAAGAAGGAAAAGATCAAATGCATAAAAATGAAATCACTTTTAAGAAAACTAGAGACTTGTTGCACAAAGGGGGTAATGCAGTCTTTATAGCACCTGAGGGTCGTTGCAAAATTCAAAAACGACTGCATCCATTCAAGACAGGAGGTGCTCGGTTGGCGTTTCAGATGATGGAAGAAAATAATTGGTCGGTTGATGTTAAAATACAACCTTCAGGGGTCAATTATACCTATCACGATGTGTTTCGTTCGGAGGTGTACATACATTTAGGGCCCACTATTTCTGTAGCTTCGTATCGTTCTCTGTATTTAGAAGACAAACCAAGAGCAATTAAGCAACTTACGGAGGATATGTCTGTGGCCCTGAGAAAACAGATGATTTATATAGAAGCAGAAGATGAAATATTGGTAGAACAACTATTACCGCTTATTCGTTCGGATCATAAAAGAGGGGCGTTGCCTATTTATTCACAGAATGACGAATTGTTTAAGCGCGAGCAAAGCCTCGCTAATTGGGTATCTCAACTGTCGTCGGCTACCAAGCTTGGCCTCAAGCAGCAATTAGACGCATATTATCAAGTTCTGAAACTTAAGAATGTCAACGACTTTGCTGTAGCTCAACAAAACAAACGTTCTTTTTTCTGGTTGGCAATAGGGCTTCCTTTCTGGATTTTGGGGTCAATTGCCGGTTATCTTCCGCATATTGTCGCCCAAAAGCTTAAAAATAAATTCGTACCCTACCGTGAGTTTTCGGTAAGTTTTGCGTTTACAGCTGCTTTTTTTATGTGGATTTTGTGGAGTATTGTTTTGATTATTCCCTTGTTGTTTTTGATAGGATACTGGGCGTTTTTGCTGCCCATATTAATGGCTTTTTTGCAGATGTATGCTTACCATTATCAAGATTATTGGAATGAATGGAAAAACAGTAGAAGATTTGATCAATTAGTGGATAAAAAAGATGTAATAGATATGCGAACCGCTATTGTTGATGCGCTGGATTATCAATTAATCTAATACCCACACCTGCATTCAGCTTGCTATGTTAGATTACTTTAGCCACGTGATTTGCTAAATTATTGGCTTAAAAAGCCAGTCAAAACAAGCGAGCGAACCGCGACAACAAGGTTTAAAAAATTTATGAATTATGAATGCTGAATTATGATTTGCGTTTTTTCCATGCTATAACAAGTTTGAATCTAAAAATCAACGACAAAATAAACATCCAACCCTAATTCTAATCTACCCTTGGAGGGTCTACACCCTTGGAGGGTCTACACCCTTGGATCTGGGCAATTAGGACATTCACCCTTCAAGCTTGGCTTGAAATAGATACAA
>CAJQQM010000069.1 GCA_905480485.1 uncultured Aureispira sp. | reverse complement strand
TTATGATCCAGCTACCGGTGTAGATGTAGAAATTGAATTTTGTCTTGCCGCTCAAGATGAATTAGGTAATTTTACAACAGGCATAACCCGTACCGCAAATAATGCATTAACGGACCTTGATTCAGATACCGAAGATGCTTCTTTGAAATCAACAGCCCTTCAGTGGGACCCATTGCGCTATTGCAATATTTGGTTGGTGGATGAAATCTGTTCTAGTGGTTCGGGGAGTTGTGGAACTGCTGGCTATGCCTATTTAGCCGGTGCACATGGTCAACCTTATGATGGCATTGTCAATGAAGCGCGATTTTTTGGATCTAGCTCTAACAATTCTAAGGTTCATATTCATGAAATGGGACATTACCTAAATCTTTCTCATACATTTGAAGGTTGTACCAATAACGATTGTACAACAGATGGAGATCAAGTTTGTGACACCCCACCTGACAACGCTACAACTGCCCTGAGTTGTGGAAGTACGACAAACAGTTGTAATACTGATGAAGATGATGCTTCTGTGAACAATCCTTTCCGTGCAATTGGTTTAGGAGGTTTAGGAGAGCAGAATGATATGTTCCAAAACTACATGGATTACGGCTTTCAATCTTGTCAAGATAGATTTACGCTCGGGCAAAAGACCCGTATGATAACGGCATTGACAGGTTTTAGGGCTAGTTTATTATCCTCTAGTGGCTGTGTAAATCCGTCTACACCTGAGGTTTATTTTAGTTCCTCAGCTACAGTAGTTAGCGAAACTGCGACGACCGCCACGGCTTCGTGTCTAAGCTATCGAGACATCAATATTAGTATGGAAATAGCAGCTGCCCCTACCGGAGATGCGATCATTTCGATCAATTACGCCGGTACGGCCAATGGAGGTTCCGATGATTATACAGAAGGTACGGGACCAGAAATTGTTTTCCCTTCAGGCAGCAGTGGTGCTCAATCATTTAGTATTCGAATTTGGGATGATTTTAGTGTAGAGGCTAGCGAGACAATTATCCTTAGTTATACCATAGGAGGAAGTACGAATGCAACATCGAGTTCGTTCAATCAAACAATGACTATTAGCATTGCAGACAACGACCAAACTCCCGACCTAGCGGGTAAAAATATGCTTCTTGCAGAAGACTTTTCGTCCGGATTTCCTGCTGGCTGGAGTCAAACTTTTTTTGCTTGTCCTTGCTTTGGTTCTGATTTAGTCTGGACCCAAGGCAGCAACGGTTTGGGTAGTGGAAGTATCTATATTTCTGAAAACGGAACAACGCGTGCAGACAACCTAAACGATGTAAGAAGTTTGGGGCTACTAACACCGTCTATTGATGCTACTACAATTAGTTCAGAAATGTTCTTAGAATTTGACCTAGATGTTGGCGGAGACCCTAGCAATGATCATGTAGAAATTTATTACAACCCCAATGGTAGCGGTTGGTTTATTTGGGAGGGGCCTTTCTCTTCTATTTCAGGAACAATAAAATTACCTCTTCCAGCGAGCCTGCAAGGCATTAGCTTTCAATTGGCTTTTATTTGGCAGAGCAATGGAGATGGTACGATGCTAGGCAGCGTCCCTGCTTTAGATAATATACATGTTTATACCGAAGGTGAAGCGTCTCAGGTAGAAACCACGCTATGTAACAACGAAGTTTATTTTGGCCCAAATGCTACTGTTTATGTCTACAATGGCACAGATAATAAATTAGTTGCTAGAGTTCGTAATCTATCTAATTGGGATTATGGCTGTACTAATTTCGAGATCGATAGAACCGGGTCATCGGCACAAATGTATCTCAACACTAGCGCAGATAGTTATGTATCAGATAAAAGCTTAAAAGTAACACCATCTAATAATAATGCATCGGGTAATTACGAAATAAGGATGTATTTTAGCGCTGCAGAGGTAGCGGGATGGGAATTAGCTAGCGGCGAGGACCGAAGCGATTTGACCTTATTTAAAGCCTCTGACCCGATACCTAGTGCGAGTGGCTTGATCGAATTAGGGAATAATTCAATCAACGGCGTTTATGAATCGCTCGATTATTTTGTAGAAGCTACTTTTTCAACAGGCTTTAGCGGATTTGCCGCACACTCTCGAAATGCCACACCACTGCCTATCGACTTGCTATCGTTTGAAGGCCGGTTGGTGAAAGATGAAGTAGAACTTATATGGTTGACAGCTTCAGAATTGAATAATGATTATTTTAACATAGAGCATTCTATTGACGGCATTCATTTTGAATCAATTGCAAGGATAGAATCTAAGGGGGACTCCCCGAATCAAACGGCCTACTCTTATGTAGATGCTAATCCGGTTTCGGGCTATAATTATTACCGCCTTAAACAAACAGATACTGACGGTACAACCGTTTATGCCGGTCAGGTAATTGTGGTAGAATTTGCTACATCAAGTTCTATAAGATTAGATCCCAACCCTGTACACGGCAGTCAAATAGAATTGGTATATCCGGTGCATACTCAACAAGAACAACTTTCTGTGCAGATATTTAGCATAGATGGACGGTTGCTTAAAGCGTATCAATTTCAACTTGATAACGGAATTCAACGGATTAATATTGAGCTTGACAATTTAGCCGAAGGTGTTTATGTACTTAAAGCTTCTAATGAAAATAAAATACATAGAAACCTACGATTTGTTGTATTGCGTTAGCACGCTTTGTCGTCCTAACTGCATAAAAAAGCATCGCTAATAAAGCGATGCTTTTTTTGTTGCTAGCAAAACCATAACTTAGCGACAAATCAATACTCTTAAAACTTATTTTTGACAAGGCATATTTTTTTAAATAACCCAAAATCATAAAATAATCTTAAAGCTTATCTAGCACTTGCTTTTTTGAAATATATTAAGTATTTATATGTTCAATATAGCTTTATGAAACTAGCCTCTGCTTTTTTAGTCGTATCGATTATTGCTTTGATTATTGTATTTCAAAGTATACCTTGTGATTCTATTCATCAGGATATGGCCGAAATGGAGGAAATTGAAGTAGAAAAAGATGTTGAAAAAGTCTTTTTGTACAAGGTGCAACGGAGCAATCTACACAATGTACAATTCGACGACGCTGCCGCCTTTGTTTTGTGCTCACAAACACTACTTCCAAGTTCCATATTTTTAGAGGTAGATACTCCTCCTCCCGAAATGTTTTCACGATCAACATAATTCTTTAACAATTCTTTTTATTTAAAAATTAAGTTTAATGAAAACAAGACTATTTATTCTTTTCATAGCTACCGCTATGCTTACTTCTTGCGCCATTATCCGGCCTGGTGAAGTAGGTATCAAGCAAAAACTAGGTAAATTAACATCCGTAACTAAAACAGAAGGTGTCATTGGAGTTAACCCCTTTATTAGTTCTGTTATAAGGGTTCCTATACGTACCATCAACAAGGAAATAAAGTTGAGCCTTCCATCTAAAGAAGGACTCAATGTTCAGGCCGAAATATCTATTTTGTATCACATAGAAAAAGAAAAGGTGCGCGATATCATATTAGAGGTTGGAAAAGAATACGAAAAAACACTCATTTTGAGTACCTTTCGTTCTGCATCTGCCGATGTTTGTGCTCGGTTTTTTGCCAAAGACATGCATTCTGGCAAACGAGGCGAAATAGAACAAGCCATCAAATCTCAAATGTCTGAAATTCTTCGTGGACGCGGATTCGATATTGAAGCTGTTTTGCTCAAAAGTATTCGTTTGCCTAAAGGTTTATATTCGGCAATAGAGTCGAAGTTAAAAGCCGAACAAGCGGCGCAAGAAATGACTTTTGTTTTGCAACGAGAAGAGAAAGAGGCAGAACGTAAAAAGATTGAAGCCAAGGGAATAAGAGATGCACAGTTGATAATTCAAGAAGGAATTAACAGCAAAAGTATCGAATGGCAAAGCTTAGAGGTTCTTCGACAAATTTCGACATCGCCTAATGCAAAATTAATTATTACAGATGGTAAGACACCTGTTCTGATTAATGACGATAAGTAAATGATGTAGTGATTAAAAAAGTGAGCCCGAACAGCAAGTAGTTAGTTGTTCGGGCTTTTTGGGTATTCGTACAAAAAAAAGCGTAGTTTAGTTTACTAAATGCGGATACCGAATCTATCTACTTTTGATTATCAATACCAATAACAAAGGGCCGTCCTTAGGACAGCCCTTTATTGTTATGTGCATTTAATATTACTAATCTTCAATAATTGCCTAGGTCTGATTCGACTATAGTATCTGTACAATTTAACAGAACAATAGCAGAATTTATACTAGGTATTTTTCTTTTAGATTAAAACAAAAAGTACGGTCGCGAGTAGAGCAGAGAAAAGTAGCCCTAGTAAAAGTGCAATCGAACTAATAACAATTCCGGCGATAGCTAAGCCCTTAAGTTTGGCTTTTATACCTAAAATACTAAAGACTAATGCAACAATAGAGAAGCCTAATCCAATGAAAAATACAATTGGGCTTGCCCATACGAAAATAAAAATAAGGCTTAAAATTGCTAAGCTGAACCCGAGTATGGCGAAGATATTTTTCGTCTTCTCCTTTTTGTCTAGTTTGTCTAGCTTCGATTTTATTCGTTGCTGTTTTTTTAGATTCGTTGTTTTAAAAAGTTTGGTTTCAAGACGTTGTTGTTTTTTTTCTAAACGTATTTCTTTTTTAGTTTTTTGATCTTTTTGTTTTTCTACAGGAGGAACGACCGCGAAGGAACAAAGTAATGAAAATAGAATGCCTAAACATAAGAAGTTGGATAATTTTTGAACATGCATAATGCTATATTTTAATTAGTAAATAAATAAAACTAGTTGTATTGAACTAGATTCGTCAAGCCAAATATTTCAAAAAAAAAGCCAAAAAAAGCTTCAAAAACTCAATTGGGATGAACAACCAAGCCTTTGATATCAAGAACCACTGCTTTGTCCTAATTTAAACATATATTTTAATCAAATTTAAATAAAGCGTAATTAATTATTCTTTTAGACAACGATTATATTTTAAATTTAAATCTGAGATTTTATATCAAAATTAGATACACAGAGATAGCCTTTAAAAGCTGTTGCTAATTTTTTTAGTAACAAGTCAAACGATATTTTGCTTTTTATTTTGAATGTCTGTGACGGGTGGCCGCGTAGCCGTGTAGATTCTTAAAGGCTAGCTAATATAACATCGTGCAGAATTACTGGTTTTACCAAACAAATATTGATTGGAAAACTGCCTCTGAATAGAAGAATTTAAAAAAGCACTACCCTGTGTTATATGACTTATGAATGGGATTGCAAAAAATAAAAATAGTCTTTGCGCGTTTTAGTGCTGTGCTAGTGTAATCTGCTTTTTTTGCAGCAGATATTCTTGGTATAGGGTCTTGAATGCGACTACCTGCTTTCTAGAGACAGGAATGATTTTATCAGGTAATTTGTGAAGGGTAATTTTTAAACCGTGGCTATTTCCTGTGTAAGAATCAATTGCATCAAAATTTATTAAGTAAGATTTATGGCATCTAAAAAATCGAGGGTCGCTACTAATTTGAAGCTGAAGGTCTTTAATGCTGATGCGCTTGGACAATACATGCATTCCCTGCGTATGGTCGATGCAAATGTCGGTATAATTACCATCTGACATTGCAAAAATAAAAGAGGCGATAGGCAAATCAAACTGATCGGATTGAGTAGTAGTATGAATTTTCTGCACCTCATTGTTAGAAACCGCTTCATCTGAAGGGTAATTAGTAGCTTTGTAGAGTGCATCAAAAAATGGTTTTGAAAAATCGAAAGTATCTAATTGAATAATCGATAATAAATGAATACAAACCATAATCAGGATATGTTGCCAGGAAAATACCATCGAAAAAAAATCAGCTATAAATCCTGTTTTTAAGTTTCCACTGAAATAAACGTAGTTAGCATAACAAACAAACCATATTAATGTACCGACGCCTATATTTATCAGCAAATTAATAATTTTATATTCCTCCATTTTCTTTTCATAATAGTGAAGAAGGTCAAAAGTATTGGCCAAAACCCACCACCAATAACTACAATAAATATGAATGAAAACAGGTACAATGCCCAATAAGAAGGGCGTCAAGAAATGTATCTGAGCAGCAATCTCGGGATTAGGGAAATTAGGCAGGATTGCAAATGCTGTTGTGTAAGTTACATAATTGATGACGATTAGTTGTCGACCCTCTACGAGATGTAAATACCAATTAAACGTAGCCTGACGAAGTGGTTTTTGTGGATCGTTCAGACGGTATTTATACATTAATTTGCATAAATCTTTTGCATTAAAAAAGAAAACCAAGTTAAAAATGAGAACCAAATAAGCAGGATGCATTGTACAGAATCTTGAATTGTTTTGTAAATGTTGCTTGGGGGATGTACTAGGGCAGCTGTACCTACAAAACCAAAAACTGTGCCCCTATATTTAGTTGATCGTATAAGATCAAAAAATATAAAAACACAGTCTACTAAAGATGCTTTATTTAGCGGTTAATACTGTACAATAATACCTAGTGTTGGAACTATAGTACCGGCACCCGCAGCAATTGATTTTAGCTTATAGGATTCTTGAGGAGTCCCCGGATCAATTATTTGGGGATTACCATTTGCGTCCTCGTCAAGAATAAGGGAGGAGGTGCCGGTGACCACGCCGGGAATATTTTGGATATCTAAGTACAGGTTGAAACTCCATTTTGGAAAAAACCATTTATAATCAACCCTTAGGTCGGCACTGTAATTGAGCCCTAAACGCTGAGTATTCAACTGATCATAATCTAAAATACCTTGTCTGAAACGATTCCAATTACTTGTTAGTGCAGAACCTGTTTCGTCGAATGGAGTAAAAGGTAAACCGGTTTGCATTCTTAAATTACAACCTATATCCAACGTTTGTGAGGTAAGTTTGCCCTTGCGTTCTTTTTTTCCTTTAGCAATGCGCTTTGCATTGATTTTATCTTTAATCGCCTTGTTCATTGTGTTGAAAGTTTTGCCAAGGGCTAAATTGACAATATGACGACTATCCCAGGCGGAGGGTTGATAATTGCCATCACCATCTGTAAATTCTGACCAGCCCAAGGTATAGGCCAATATACCATAGAAGCCTTTGTACAGACGTTGCTGTACCAAAACTTCGAGTCCGTAGGTACGACCTTTGCCAGTTGACGAAATCGGGGCATCTCCTATTACACCAAAATCAGCACCAAAGTTGGCCAATGATATTTGTTCATCCAGCAAAAAAGGATAATTATCGTAAATTTTATAATAGCCCTCAATACTAAATTTTGTTCTCGATTTTGTCGAGTAAGCAATACCTCCCACCACGTGAAAAGACCGCGTATATTTAAGCCTGTCACGATTTACAAATTCATCGTTTTCGGTGTAGCCGAGGCTAGTGTAGGAGGGTAATTGATAATATAAACCTGTATTTGCATTGATCGATAGGCCCGGTAATATAGTAAAGGAAGCAGAGAATCGAGGAGATACCTGATTGAAGGGGTTCAACATCTCTTGGTTGTAATCATTTCCATCAACTCTAGCACCCGTTGAGAGCACTAAACGTTCGCTTAAGAATTTTTTGCTTAATTGAACAAACAAAGAATACTTATTCATCATTAATTCAGTTTTGAGTTCGGTAGGACCATTCCCTGCATTGATGATGGTATTATTGGTGTAGCGACTGTACTCATAGCCGACTCCGTAATTGATGACAAAATTCTTCGGCAAACTAATTTTGTGCTCTACCCTTAACTTGTTTTCTGATTCCTGTGATGTATAATCAACAATCCTATCTTTTGATTCGTCGTTATCTATGTGTTTATAAATATCATTATTAAGCATATTTCTGCTCAATACGGCTGTTATTGTACTATTTTCTGTATAGTGTTTGTATCCTACGCCTATGGTATAATTCCATTGGAAATAAACAGGAAGACGTTGCAACTGAAAGCGTTGAACTTCTGTCTTGTTGGCTGCTAAGTTGAGCTTAAAACGATCACATGCACCAAGACCAATTACATAAAATTCGTTTTTATCATCAAATCTTGTTCTAAATTTGAACTGAAAATCGTTGTAAATTGGAAGAAAGGGAAGGTCGAGGGCTTGAAACAAAAATTGCAGGTAAGATTGACGTATAGAAAACAAAAATGTCGTCTTTTTGCCAATAGGGCCTTCAAGTGTAGCAGCTAAATCACTTGTACCTACAGTGGCTGTGAACCCTATACGATCATCACGACCATTTTTTTGGCGAAAGTTGAAAACTGAACTCATCGTGTTGCCTCGATTGGCCGGAAACGCAGAGCTATAAAAATCTACCTCACGAATAAAATCGACATTAATCAATCCGTTTGGCCCCCCTGAGGAACCTTGGGTAGCGAAGTGAT
>CAJQQM010000068.1 GCA_905480485.1 uncultured Aureispira sp. | reverse complement strand
TGTAACCACCGAATCACAACCCGCTGCATTTACTAGCGTATCCGTTGCCGTATTGTTCGATGCAGTATAAGTAACTCCATCTATCCAGGTATAACTATTACAAGCTGTTATCACATCCGTACCCGTATTCGAATTGTTAATCGTCAGGTTTAACGTCACCACCGAATCACAGCCCGCTGCATTTACTAGCGTATCCGTTGCCGAATTATTAGAAGAATTATAGGTATTACCATCAATCCAAGTATAACTATTACAAGCTGTTATCACATCGGTACCTGTATTGGAATTGTTGATTGTCAGATTTAACGTAACGACGGAGTCACAGCCCGCTGCATTGGTCAAGGTCTGCGTTGCCGAATTATTAGATGAAGTGTAGGTATTACCATCAATCCAAGTATAACTATTACAGGCCGTAATAATAAAAGTGGAGCTTGTTGTATCACTAATCGTAACATTTATAGTCGTATCATCTGTACAAGCAAAATTATTTGTGGCCAAATAATTGATGGCAAACGAACCAATACCTGCAGATGTAGGGGTAAAAGTAGTTCCACTTACGCCAGGTCCTGAAAAAGCACCCCCTGATGGAATTCCAATAAGATTAACCGGCGCTGCACTCAAACAATAAGTATTATTTAAGCCCGATATACTTGCTATTGGATTATCGACAACGGTTATAGTGATAGAGTCCACTTCAATTGTTCCGGCACCATCATCAGCAGTAACAATATAGGTTGTTGTTACAGAAGGAGTAGCCCATACCGTATCGCCAGTTGTGGAAGACAAGGATGATGCAGGTGCCCAACTATAATTGACATAACCAGAAGCCACCAACTGTACTGAATCGCCCGCACAAATACTATCATTGCTAACATTCAGTGCCACAATGTCTAAAAAGTCCCCCGGTATTTCAATATATACAGTCCGCTTGAACAGAGGGCCCCAATTGTTATTTTCGTCACGCACACGCACATTGAACAAGGTCAAGCCAATTCCAGGAGAATTGAGCCCATTGGCTAATGCTGTCTCCAATGCGGTATCAAAAGCACCATCAAATGCGATCATCGTGGTTCCGGCTCCTTCTCCAGGATCCGTTAAACCCCAAAAATATTCGGCGGCTGTAATTTGAATATCTCTTGGTGTGTCTTCCGTAAATACAGTTCGTTTGAATACGGGCCCCCAAGCACCACTTTCATCACGTACACGAATATTGAACAAATTAAGCCCACTTGATGCAGGGGTTGTAAGATTATTGTAGAGCACCGTTTCAATCGCTTCATCAAAGGCACCGTCAAAAGCAAGCATTATTGTACCGTTGCCTTGCCCCGGATCAGTGTTCCAGAAAAATTCTGCTGTATTGATTTTTATATCTCTCGGTGTATTTTCAAAGGATATTGTCCGTTTAAAAACGGGACCCCAAGTATTATTTTCATCTCTAATTCTAATATTAAATAGGTGGAGACCTCCTTGTGCAGGAGTTGTCAATGTGTTACTGAGTGCTATTTCAAGGACCTCGTCAAAGGCGCCGTCAAAAGCAATAAGCGATGTTGCATTCCCCTCGCCGGGATCTGTATCCCAAAAGTATTCGGCTGCGGTAACCTTTATATCTCTCGGTGTATTCTCAAAGGCAATCGTGCGTTTAAAAAGCGGCCCCCAATTGCCATTTTCATCTTTGATACGCACATTAAATAAATGCAAGCCCCCTAATGTAGGACTCGATAGTGCATTTTCCAGAACGGTTTCAACCGCCGCATCAAAAGCACCATCAAAGGCAACCATTGCCGTTGCATTACCCACTCCGGGATCTGTATCCCAAAAGTATTCGGCTGCGGTAACCTTTATATCTCTCGGCGTATTTTCAAAGGCAATCGTACGTTTAAAAAGCGGCCCCCAATTACCTGCTTCATCTTTGATGCGTACATTAAATAAATGCAAGCCCCCTAATGTAGGGCTCGATAGTGCATTTTCCAGAACGGTTTCAACCGCCGCATCAAAAGCACCATCAAAGGCAATCATTGCCGTTGCATTACCCACTCCGGGATCGTTATCCCAAAAGTATTCGGCTGCGGTAATCTTTATGTTTCGACTTGTATCTTCTGTAGCAACAGTTCGTTTGAAAATAGGCCCCCAGGCACCGTTGCTATCCTGAAATCGTACACAAAAAAGATGCAATCCGCCTTGCGAAGGTGCCGGTAACGAATTGATTAGAGCTGTTTCTATAGCTTCATCAAATGCAGCATCTAACACTACCAAAGAAGCGGCATTGCCTTGGCCGGGATCGTTATCCCAAAAATATTCAGCGCCTGTGATCGTTGCCTGCGATAAAATCATAAAAGGCAAGAAACACAGCGCAAGTATTCCGTAAAAATTGCGCATAAATCTACACATAAATGATTTTATTTGGTGTGTGCAGATTTAGCTTGAACCTGAGGTGTTTGACCAGACCAGATCTCGAAAGGTATACTGAGGTCGTATACACGAGCCTTACCAGTAGCGGTACTAAAATAATTATCAATAGACCAGGGGCCTCCGAAAGTACCTAAATTATTTCTTGTCATATCAATGTCGTAATAAATCAAGGAAGGAGAGCCTTTGTCAACAACTTGTGCATCGGTACATCTACCGAAGGAGTCATACGACAAGGTATCAGCAGAAGCGCCTATATTGATATTACCCACTACATTGTTAAAGGAACTAATACTACCTCTGTGGTAATTATAATACCCTTGAAAATCCCCTGTATTAGAACCATCTTTATACGTAACAAATCCAGCGGTAGGCGAAACCTCTTCGAGAATATTATTGACCAGCCATACATTGTTGAGATTAGATGTGTTTATGGAGCCGCTTTTGATCGCAGCGGGATTAGAGCTAGTACCATTAAAAGCAATAGAATTATTGATTATCATATTATTGACATTAGAATTATACAAATGCTCCCAAATGATAATTCTATAACTCCTAGCAGTTGTTTTATTGGCAGTTAAATTATTGTTCGCGATATAGAAATAGTTATCATCATTTCTCCAAGTGATATTAGTCTTTATTGTATTTCCAACAATAAACACGGTGTCTCCAATACCTACATTAGGCCCCTCGTTAACAGAAATTCTATGAAGGTTGCAACCTCTTACCTCTCCGTGTTCCAGATTAACAACAAGATTTGTTTCTGAAAATAATATATGTGCCACGTTAAAATCTAGGAATGAAAACTGGTTTGCTTTACAGTCAATGATGTAGGTATGTGACTTATTGGCCAACGTAGCCGTTCCGGTAGTGGTATAGATACCGTTAGATAATTCTGCACCAATGATGCGAACTTCCAAGTTAGGGGCACCCGTGATACTAAAACTTCCGACATAGCTGAACCGAGTTCCGCTTACAGCCGAGGCGATAGTTAAGTTCTGTGTGATAGTAATTACACCTTCGTCGTACACTGCATAAGGCGATACAAAAATACGATCGTTGGCAGATGCAGCAGCTACAGCTGCTGTTATTGTTGTGTAAGTTCCTGCTTGACCGGAATTATTGACATAAATATCGGCTGCTTGGGCTGAAAAGAACGCACTTAGGCTGATTGCTAAAAGTAGAAAATTTATCATTGGATATTTTATTAAAAAAGTAGAATTCGTTTTGATTTTATTTTGCAAGTCTAAAATAATATTTTTTTAATGCTTTTTTAAAAAAGGTTTTATTAAATATGAATTATTATTTAATTGATATTTAATTTTGACATTTGTATATGTGTCAGAATTTTAGGCGTTTTATAGTGTTGGACGGACTAAATTTTTAGCTGGTTTTGTCGAGTAACAGAAGGATCGTAGTGGCGAATACTAGGTCTTGTAATTGTTTGATTTTGTGATGCGCATTCGACCTATATGATTTCGTAGCAATAGCCATTGAAACTTTAATCCCCAAGGCGTACAGAACATACCCTTCACGAAATTAACACCATTTATACCGTACAAGACCGGTATTTTGACCCGATTCGACAAAACTTGTCAGCCGATGAAGTACGGCAGTTACGTAGCAAAGCTTAATGGGGATTTGCAACAAAATAAAGGGCTATCGGACGGTATCCTTACAACGAGTCAAAAAATAAAGTCCTATCGGCAACCTAAGTGGTAGTGATACCTTATTTGAAATATATACGCATTCGTACGGTGCACAGCCTATTGTCATTCAGGGGGCAGGTGCAGGGGCTGCAGTTACGGCAAGGGGTGTATTGGGCGATGTGTTGCGGATTGCTGACAAAAAATAAAATCCCTCCTTTCCAAAAGTTTGAAAGTAGCCTCTCAAAAGAAGATGCAGCTTGGGTTGCGTCTTCTTCTTTTTGACACAAGGAATCTTTGTTTTGACTATATTTGTTACAGAACTATTTTAAACAACAGCAGCATAAATAACAGCATTAAAAGCCCAAAGGATATTGCGTGCAAAAGCCCCTTTTTTAGATTAAAGCCCTGCGTAACTGTTTGTTTAAATAGGCGGATTTGTGCTTCATTGTCGATAGGGCTTAGGTAGGTTACAAGCAGCCACGTGGCGGTAGTTAGCAGGGTGAGGGTGTACAACTTTACTGCATAATTGCTGCACGCTAAGTATTGAGCTAAATTACGTTCCCATTCTGTACCGTCTAGGAGTAGGTAATAGAGTGCTGCATAAACTACGCCTGATAGCATCGCGGAAATTTGCGACCATGCATTTATGCGCATCCAAAACCAGCGTAACACAAATACGGGTGCTACTCCGGCCGAAAGATTGAACAGTAATTTGATAATAAAATCGAGGGCCTCGCTAAAATAAGCAACTAAAATACTCAATATACTAATCAGCAATATAATAAGGAAGTTAACTATCGAATCTGACAGACCTATTTTTTTCTTTAGATATTTTTGATAAACATCAACACTAAGATAAGAGGCCCCCCAATTGAGGTAGCCGGAAAATGAACTTACAAAAACAAGACTAAACAACACAACAATAATAGCCTGCATTGGTCCGTTCGAGAATTGCTGTAAATAAAACAATAATAAGGACTCTGTATCTATGCTTCCGGGACTAGGGTATTGTGCCCAGCCAACCATTAAAATTAGAAATATAAAAAAATTAAAAACGGTGATTAGAATACTCGATGTTACTGAAATTTTCCACACATGCTTGGTCGATTTATTTGAAAAAAATCGTTGAGCTTCAACACCACTCCCGTCAAACATATGTACCGAAAACGCTTGAATCACTACAAAAATGAAAAAGGAACTGCTAAGCTTCGGAAATAACGTTATTTGTTGAGGGTGTAAGGATTTGAGCTGTATTATAGAATCGTCAATGCCAAAGTTAAAATCTAAATAAAACAATAAGATAGCGCAACACACAAACAGAAGCACTGCTTGTAATGATTCAACGATTAAATTGGAGTGGAAATGATTGTAAAAGGACAAGACAATACAGCTAAAAATCAGGGTTATATAAATTGCTACGGTCGACCAATTGCTAAACAGTTGCATAAATTTGACAAAGGCTAAAACCTGAAATGCCAACATCAAGCTACATATAATTAAGCCTACATACACCGCCCTAAAAAGCTGAAGGTAGCTTGCCGCCTTGCCCGAAAAACGCTTCATTACAAATTCGTTATCGGTGGTTATGTTTAGTTTAATCCACAAAGGGGCAAACACAAAAGGGACCAATCCCGCAATCAGGAACTGCGCCCACAAAAACCACATGCCCTGAAGCCCCTCCCCGTGAAATATACCCGAAAAAAGTAAGGGAGACGTAATAGAAAACTGAACTGCAAAAAGCGAGAGGCCTGTTATAAACCAATGTCGTTGAGGAGACTCAAAATGATTTACATTTTTTTTTCTCAAAAAATGATGCAATGCTATTATACAGATAATGATAATTAGAAAATAAAGCATTTTTGGAGCATTGAGCCTTTAATTTGATAAGAATATCAAACTAATAGGATTAATCAGCAGCAGATTCTGCCGTATATATCACTAAATCTATCAAACTTATGGGACAAGCAAAAAAAAGAGACAAGCAAATTTGCTTGTCTCAAGGGGGAAATAGTGTTCCTGCAGTTAAAAAATATGCGCTTGCTTGTATTTTATAAATAGCTAAATTGGTACTCAAAGTTACTGAAGATATTAGTTTCTCCCTCCTTAATTTAGCTTCATTTCAGTTTCATTTATATTCTTTAACTAAAAATCTATTTTTGTAGGTCTGTCTAATATTTAATAGATACTTTTATATACAACTGTTTTGGGTTGATTTTTACCATAAGCGACTCCAATTTCTTTAACAGCATTGATTGTTGCTTTATTTATATCAACTTCATCTTGTTGCACTTTAAGTTTAAAGTCCCACTCTCTTTGATCTAAATCTTTTATTCTATTTCCTATTTGATTTGCAAGACTTTGAGCATCCTTTATACATTTTGAATTTGGGTCTATTTTTCCCAGAAATACACTAGCAGATTGGGCAGCACTTCCATCTTGACCTTTATTCCATGCATTCCTTGCGTTGTTTAAATGAATAGAACATTCTCTATCGATCTGTTTTTGATATATTGGACCAACTGCAGTCATAGCTTTATCATAGCATTCTTTGCAAACTTCTGGTATACCTACCAGTTTGTGGATAGCAGCATCAAATTTATTTTGAGATACAAGCATTTCTGCTTCTTTTAAGATAAAATCACACTGTGCATTGTAGAATTCAATGATTTTTTTCTTTCCGTCATTAAGTAAATCCTCAATATCTGAAGATTTAGTTTTAATGTTTTTCAAAGCAGCTTTAAATGCCTTAGTTTCAGTTTCTCCAACGCCCTTATAATTAGAAGAAGTAGAAGCAAATAGTTTACCATCAATGCCATCACCAACATAAAAACTTACCTCTAAAGTATAAGCTAACATTGGAGGTGCAGTGGGTGTAATATCTTTTGTAATAATTTCAACATTGGCTGAAAAAATAAACCTTTCGTTTATCGGAGAACCACCTATCCCATAATTTGATGTAATTCTATTTAATTTATTTATTAAGAATTTTTTCGAGCTCGAAGTTAAATCTGTAATGTTGTCCGGAATGAAGGACGCAAGTGCAATTCTACTTGCATCGTCAGCTTTAGCTTCATTATTTTGAGCTGCAGAAAATGAATTAGTAATAATAATTAATAATATTATATGTATATATTTCATAGTTTTTTTTATTTGCCGCCTAACACTAATTGTGCTTGACCGAGTCCTTTCATCATTAATTTTGATTCAATCTCAAAGTTGCTTTTTAAATACTTACTGAGACCTCTAGCCCATCTTCTGGTATCTAGTGGCCTTTGTTGACCTTTTCCTTCGTAGAAAAAGGGAATTCTTACCTGCTTAAAAAGTTTTTAGTGGCAGCTTGATTTTATATCTTTAGTTGGGGGTGGGCTATATCTATTTATTTCCTTTAATCAAAAACCAATCAACCCAAGCATCCATTTGATTTACAGAATTTGGCCTAAGTAGAATTTCTCTTTTTTTATCTAACAAATACATTGTTGGGGTGCCAAAAACATAATAACTTTCAACATTCTTCCCCTCCCATTTTTTATAATCACAATTGCTCAGAAAAGGGAAACCCTCCGTAAACTCTGTAAAGTCCTTTTTGCTCTCGTCCAAAGAAATGTAAACCACTTCGACTTCTTCCTTCTTCCATTTTTGATAAAGCTTAGCAATTAGTGGAGTTTCCTCTTTACATTTTGGACACCAGCTTGCCCCGAAAACAATCAGGTAATATTCACCTTGAAGGTCAGACAATTTTTGGGGGAAATTATCAGCACCATATCCCTTCGCAATATTATCTCCGTCAAAAAACAACTAAGGTGCGGTGTTCCCTTTTTTCATCTTGTGGTAAGTTTCTAACTGCTTTGCCAAATCACTATTGATGGTGCAACTTGTTTCGTTGAGCGCTTTTATTGCCAGGTATTCAGAGGCTTGAAACAGGCTATGTCTTTCTAACAAATCAAACAGATAATCGGTTACTTCATTCAATTTGGCTTCATCTAAAACCAATTTCTCAAACATTGCATCAATAGAAAGTTTCATTTCAATAAAAACAGAATCTAAGGGAAGTCCACTATTTTCCAATAACCAAAAATGGCTTTCAATGGCATCTTTGAACAGACCACTTTTGTAAAGTCGCTGATCCGTGTAATCCAATGTTCTGAAAGCTTTAATCGTAGCGGGAATTTCTTCAGTGCGATATTGCGCCACAGTAGAAACCGAACTCACTAATTTTCGAGTAGGTAAAAACCAACGCACATAACTGTCTTTGGGTAAGCGAGCTAAGAAAGTTGAATCTTCATTTTTAATGCGTTGCTTCTCTTTTTGGATAGCCTGCAGAGGAGTTGTTTGAACCGAAAATAATGAATCAAGTGTGTATATTTTCTCCAAATAAACCCAAGCACTCAGTGCCTGTTCTCTACGCGGATGTTCTTTGGCGTATTGTTCAAACCATTGGTTTTCTTGTCCTTTGGTGATATTAATAGTTTCTGGATAGCTTAAGGCTTCTCCAATGAGTTCTAAATCTTCTCCGCTCAAAATAACGAAAAGCGGTTTTTTATCTGCAGACATCAAATACCCTACTCCGTAGTCAACTTTGGAATAGCTGAGTTTAAAATTTCCTTTTTCATCGATTTTAGATGTGGAAACGGGGTAGGTTTTTATTCCATTAAAACCTTCTAATTTAAG
Source organism: uncultured Aureispira sp. (assembly GCA_905480485.1). Classification (GTDB taxonomy): domain Bacteria; phylum Bacteroidota; class Bacteroidia; order Chitinophagales; family Saprospiraceae; genus Aureispira. Next base: position 2,384 of record CAJQQM010000068.1, on the reverse strand, counting down.
AGTCTGATTTGAATAAGAAGAAATCTTTCCACTGATGTTTTGACTGTAAGTTTCTAGGTTAGCAAAAACCAAAAAAGTTATAAGAAAATTAAAAACCATTTTAAATTATTTTAGTTCTCCTACTAAATTTGTGATGGCATCGTTAGTCCAGCCTGCAGCACCACTTAAATGATCACACAAAATAATTTTTTGATTATTTGACTTGAAAATATCTATTCTAATTTTTCGAGCTTTATTTTGGCCAACCTCCTTATTGGTTTCTGATAATTCAGCATCAAATACATCACATACATCTATAGCTTTTAAGTAGTTTTTTGCTCCAATAATTACTAATGGGAACTTTTTGTAAAATTCATTTGATAGAAATTCCTTTCTTAATGGAGAAAGTTTTGCCCCTTTACTATATTTTGATGGAATGTAGTTTATTTCGGACATGAAACAGTAATTAAATAATGAATTTGAATAGTTTTCAACTTCATTTATCAAAGTATCGTGATTAAGATTTTTGAGTTCAGAAATAATATGCGCATACATACCCCATGTATGTCTTTTAGATATTTTCTGTGTATGTTTTAATCTTGGGAAAATGGGATTAAAGTTTAATTTTTCGTAGAGGCTATCCTGTGTATTAAAGTCCTTTTTTGCTGTTAATAATTCCCACTGTTTTATATTGTCAATACTCTCAAGAAAAAATAAATCTGGCCTATTTTCAATATCAAATCCTTTTTCTTTACCCAAAAATAAAATGCCTGAATTAGGATTTCCGAAGCCTATGTAGTAAGGATTTGAAAAACTATGTATCTCTTTGAAGTTTTCTAACTTAACCAATAGATTATTCCACAATTCACTTCTGTAGTTCTGATTTTTAGTGCTTAGTATTTTAATTATTTTTTCTCTTAAAGTATTGTCTAAGAAGGTAAGGTTATTAATATGATCTATATATTTATTTTGTAATTGATTCAGTAGTTTTTTCATTTTGATTTTATTTAGTTTTATCAATCTTTTATGCATCGTACAGCTGCCCCAACTCCTCTGTAAGTTGTAAAACCTGAATTTACACCACTTTGATAATTGATATATAAAGCATGAGAATTTGTACCATTTACAGTACTTGTCCAATACCATGCAAGTAATCCAACACCATTGTTAGTTCCTAGACTCGACATTCTATAGCCAGCTTTCGGCAATTTTAAAATTGATGTGAAAGCACCATATTCATCTTGACTTATCCAGCTATATAATCTTTCATTCTCAAATTCTGCATATGTTGGTACACGAAAACCAGACGGACATGGATTATTAATCCCATTTACACCTTGCCATAAGTTTATATTTGGGGGATTTCTCCAATCGCCTGTTGGATTTGTTGATGTTCGAATGAATCTTCCGTGAGTTGGTTGGTTAGAACTACTTATAGTAAACGTAGTAAGAGAATTCCGACACTGATGTCCATCAGTTCTTCTGCCCCATTGATATAAATCACCATAAGATTGAACATCAGTCGAACTAATTGCACTCCTACTAGCTCCCAAATTTCTGTCCATCCAAACCTTTCCTGTAATTGGGTTAGTTACTTCAATAATTGAGGTAGGATTTGATGAACAAAAAACTGAACTCGAATTATATAAACTGTCTAAGTCTTGAACTAACATTGTAATTGAACAATATTGTCCTCCAATATCAAAATTAAAAACTGCTGTACCAGTTGAATCAGGAGTTCCTGTAATATTATAAGTCAATAAACTAGAATCATTTGCAAAAGTACCAGAATTTAGTATTGCTGAAAGACCAGTTACACCTGTAGAATAAACAGTTTGAGCATTATATGTTCCGCCATTACCTCCATTATATTGTATTGAAATACTAACTCCAGACGCAGCTGTTCCTGAAGATAGAGTTCCAGTTAGAATTACATTAGCACAATCTAAGGAACTTATAATGCCTGTGGGAGCATTAGATCCACACCATTCAAACCAAATATTGTTATTAAAATAATTTAGACATCCAGAACTGATATTGAAAATAATAAGTCCATCGGCAGGGGCTGCAATAGCATCCCTTTGTGCATTTGTCATTCTAGGTGCAAGAAACCCCTGTGAGCTTGAACTGACATCCAATTTTGCAGAGTTTTCCGGTGTAGAGGTCCCTATTCCAATATTTCCACCATTATTATAAATATTACTGCTATTGACTTCCCATTGTGTACCATTCCAGTATACTGTGTTTCCAACATTAGTACCAGGTGTTAAAAAACCAGCAAGACCCTCAGGTCCTCTAACATACCCTGTATTCAAAGTCTGCCCACTACTTAACTGAACATACAAACTATCCCCCTGTACATAAGAATTGGTAATACTAACGCCGTCTGTTCCTGCCGGTCCTTG
>CAJQQM010000067.1 GCA_905480485.1 uncultured Aureispira sp. | reverse complement strand
TCGTTGAAATCGGATATTGCGTGATGAGTTTTGTTCGATATAGCCCATGGTAGGATTGTATTGTTCTGGTCTTGGATTTTCCGCCTCAGCGGTACAGTTAAAGCCCGTTCCATTTACATGAAAAACATAACCTGAGGCAGGGTTAAACACTTCGATTAAGCTATCCATAGGCATGAATTTATCGGACCATAATGTAGCAGAAGTGTCACCTGGAACTATTTTTTTCCAATCATAAGCAGGGTTCCGCTGCGGGAATAAACCATTATCTGAAAATAAAATATTTCCTTTTTTGTCGGCATAAATAATACTTAAATTCGGAAATTGCTGTTGGTTTAAGGCCTCTTTAAACGATGCTAAGTTATTAGATTTATTCATGTGATACCATTGTTCAGCCGCGCCTACCACCATATTTGCAGCAAATCTTAAAGCAAAAAAGCCTGATTTATTCTTGATTACAGGGCCATGGATCGATCTGTAAAATTTCTTTTTAATGCCGACCTTCAAAAAGCCCACTTTTACGTTAGTTTTCCAGCTACGCTCTTCCAAATCCAGCCATTGTCCGTCAAAACAATACTTTAATTTGTCTTTTGGGTGCATTTTTAGTTCATAAACGTCGTTAAAGTCGTGGTAGTTTACACAATGTGTCCAGCCAATGTTTTCGTTGGTCCCGATAAAGGGTGTTATTCCCCCGGCAAAAGTAGCCCCTGTAAAATTCCACCCCTCTTCGGTATGTATGTGTACTTCGTACCACGACATATACGAACGAAAGGGTTGATGTGAATTAGAGACTAAATAGGTCTTGTTGTCTTTTGTTTTGTGCGGGGCTATTGCAATGCCATTCGAGCCTGCTGAAGTTGTGCTGCTAATTTGCCGAATAGGCGCTAGCTGATTCTGAAAGAGCCTACCTATATCAAATTGTATATTAGAAATCAAAGAAAAAGACAGGGTATAACCCTTAATAATATCTTTAGGTCCGACTGGGAAAATACCTTCGAGCAATAATTCATCGGGGTGAAGGGCTGCGTAGCGATTGAGTCCACTGCAATAGGCTTCTAGCATTTTTTTAAATTTAGGGCTAAAGCTATCCTCGTATTTTTTTTCGACCAATCCATCCGTATCCATCAAAAATGCTAGGGCGTCAAACAAGGCTCCTTCTTGGCCTTTTACCGAGCCAAGTTTATTTCGAACACTCAATAATGGTTCTTGAATTTGTTCAAAATTATCCTCAGCATGCGCCCAAGCTAAGGCATAGGCTGCTTCTTCGTCGGTTTTGGTAAATATGTGCGGCACACCCCATTTGTCGCGTGCAATTTGAATGTTTTCTAGTTGAATTTGCGCATAAACAGACGTGCAAAAATAGATTAAGCAGCCAAGTAGTATCGTTGGTTTCATAAATCGTTTTGAATAAACAACCGCATTTAGTTGTTTGTTTTAAAAATTCTTTGACGGTTGAAGAAGTGTTTTTTATCGTATAATAATTCCACTTTTGAAGAGGACGAAAGCATGGCATCTTCTACAATAGAATCAATTCGAGGATCAAGATTATAATCCACTTTATTAATTAATTTGTCCATAAAAATGTATTCTTGACCACTTTTAAGAATATATTCGACACTGTCGCTATAAACCGTTGTTAGTCGGTAGTTTGGGTTGTTTGTATAGCCATTGTGTACAAAATCTAGGGCATTTATTTCTGGAAATTGGGCAAAAACTAACGCTTCTTTTCCTTCTGTTATGCGGTCTAATTCTTGAATGCTTTCTTGCATGTTTTGTACTACAATTAAATAGCCCATGTTGTCGTCATTTCTGAAAATAAAAAAGTTGCATTGAAAGGGCAAACTTAAAAGGAAATACACCAACAAGTGTTTGGGGGTGTAGGTAGCTTTTTGAATAAGATTGAAAACAATAATTAGATAAAAAGGAATTACTAATAAAAAATACCGTGGCATAAAATAGTTAATGCTTGAGAATAAAAGCATCATCAGACAAACGGCAATTAATAAACTATTATTTTTCAGGAACAATTTTTTTTGCGGAGTCGACATTTTGTAGAGGACCAATAGGGCTGCAAAAGTCAGTATGAAACGACCTTGGTCCAGAAACAATATCACCATATTTAACGTCAATCTTATAGCAAGACTGCCGAGAGAAAACGATACAAGGTTGGTGTGGTAGGGATAAAGGAAATAGCCACATTGATATTTCTGAATAACTAAAAAAGCCAAAAAAAAGACAGATGGTAAAGACCACTTTATAATCGTTTGAATTAGTTGAAACGATATTTTGAATTGGTTTTTATGCCATTCAAACAGGGCAATACCCGCAAATATAACCACCGAAGTCTCTTTGGTCAAAACCAAAAGGCTTGCAGTTACGAAATACATAAGATAGCTCTTTTTTAGATAAAAAAGCAGGCAAAGGCTACCAAGCAGGCTCAATAAGATTTCGGGGAGTATTAGAGTGCTTTGCGCAAAAAAGAGGGGTTGAAATGAGAGACAAGTCGCTGTAATAAGGGCCCATTTTTTGCTGGTGAATTCTTTGGCAAGTGAATAGCTGCTTAGTAATAATGCTAAGGATAAAACCAAGATGACCGCCCTAGCGGCTATATAGCTTCCTCCTAAAATAAGACTGACAGAACTCACAAAAAAAGAGAAAAATAATGGATGCCCTCTGCTAATATAATGGTCCATTCCACCCGGTAATAATTGGGGACCATTATCTATCATGTAAAAAAAAGCTCGTCCATAGACGCCCAATTCGTCGTGAAACAACGGTACGTTTAGGTGCCAAGCTTTGAGTATTGCAAAAAGCAATAATAAAGCATACAACAGCTGCAATGTCTTGTCGCCTTTGATACGGTCGAAAACTTGGGTCGTCATGTGAACTTCTTAGCTACGCCTCTTCTTTAATGGTTTCTGCAAATTTTTTGAAGCGTTCCATAGTTTGTTCCGTTTGTTTGCGGAAGACACTTTTGAGGGCTAAGGCTGCATACTTCATTAAGCCACCAAACTTAAAATTGTTCTGCATGATCCAGCGTGTTCTGTTGTCACCCAATTCTTTAAAATTATTGGTAACTGTATTGCTTACGCCATCCGACTCGTAGAATAAGACAAACTCTTCCGGTAGGTTTCTTTTAAGAATTGTCTCTTTCATGACTATCTTCTTGACAATCATATTGTAGTGAATCTGCGAAATAGCGCCTACTTGACCCATTTCGCCACTAATGTGGTTAAAGCTAATAACATTGGGTTGCCATTTTTTTAGGTTTTCGGGGTTTTCGAAAAGTTCGATAAGTTTGTTGAGGGATATATCAACGATGAGTTCTATATGAAATTTCATGATTTTAGAAGGCTTTTTAGAAGTGCAAGTGTTTGACGGTAAGTCCGTTATTGATTAATTGTTTAAGAGAGGCGATACCAATTTCAAGGTGTTTATTGACGTAATTGTGGGTAACAAGGCTATCGCTTTTTGATGTTTTTACACCTTCGGGGGTCATCGGCATATCGGATACAAGTAGCAAGGCACCGGCCGATAATTTATTGTAAAATGCTGCTATAAAAAGTGTTGCCGTCTCCATGTCGATGGCCAAACAACGAATTGCCCGTAGATAATCTTTAAATTCTTGGTCGTGTTCCCATACCCGACGGTTCGTGGTGTATATTGTTCCGGTCCAATAATCCAGGCCAAAATCTCTGATGGTGGTCGATATTGCTTTTTGGAGTGCAAAAGAGGGAAGGGCAGGCACTTCAGAGGGCAAGTAATCATCAGAAGTACCCTCTCCACGAACAGCTGCTATTGGCAATATCAGGTCGCCAACTTTGTTTTTGTCGCTACGCAAGCCGCCGCACTTTCCAAGGAAAAGACAGGCTTTCGGTTTAATTGCCGTTAACAAATCAATAATTGTAGCAGCATTTGGACTGCCCATGCCGAAATTAATAATTGTAATACCATCTGCGGTAGCTGTTTGCATAGCCTTGCCATAACCCTTGATTTCAACTTTATGCATTTCGGCGAAACTGACCACGTAGCCACTAAAGTTGACCAATAAAATATAATCTCCGAATTCTTCAAGTTTGGTGCCTGTATATCTAGGCAACCAATTTTCAACAATATCTTTTTTTGTCTTCATAAATAAATTTAAATTTTTGTTAGGGCTTGTCTTGGGTAGCTAATATAGTCTACAAAATACAAAGTATTCTATAAAATTTAAATAACTAGACCATTAATAGCGATTGCCTAAGGTCTTTGTAAAGCGGTATTAACGAATCAAAAGAACATTGCCCTTTTTTTCGATCCAATTTCCATTCGGTTCGCGAAACCGAATGGCAAAAACATAATTACCCATCATAAGGGGGCTGCCGTTTTTGCTGCCATCCCATGCTGCTGATAATTCGTTGGTTTCAAAAACAAGACCACCGTAGCGGTCAAAAATCTGCATGCTGTATTGTTGAATGCTGCTACTGAATACAATTAAAGGCTTGAAAAAACGATTTTCCCCACTAGGGGATAAAGCATTTGGAGTATAAATTTTGGAACCTTGTTGAACACAAGCTCGATTAGATGTATTGACAGAATAAACCGTTTGACCATCCGGAAAATTAAACAAAAAATTAGCTTGCAGTACATAACATTTTTCAGCTTCATTCTGATTACTAATATCGAGCACATCAGTATATTCCAAATCATTAGGGCCTAAGTTTGCTAAAAGTTGTGTGCCATTAGGGCTAATTTGGAATAAGTCATAGGATTGAACCGAGGCCTGTTGCATGTAGGCTGCAGGCCAGGTCAAGTGGTTCTCGAAATTATCTAGGGCCGCGGCGCTTAAGACTAAGCTTTTGCCCAGATTACTCATTGTATTTAGCTGACAAAGATCGCTGCTTTGGATGCGATAAAAGTAAGTTGTATTCGTCGTGTTTGCGGATGCATCAAGTAGGGTGTTGCTGCTTGTCAAAGGCCCGGTGATGGTTTGGATCAAAGATAAATTATTGCTATCGCTACCGCGGTACAATTGCGCGAAGTCAAAATCAACATCAGTATCCCAAGACCAGGAAAGTTCTATTTCCTGAGCCGTATTGACGGTTATTTTAGTCAAGTGAATAAAGTCCATCGGACGATTGGTTTGAACATCAAAGTTCAAGGTGTTCGAAGAAGCACTGTTGCTGCGGTTGCGTTCAATAGCATTTATCTTAAAAAGAAGGATGTCACCATCATTAGCGGGGGCAAATAGGTAGCTCAGGGTGTTTCCGTTTACTATGTCGTGGACGGCAAAACTTCCTCCGTTGACGCTTACTAATATTTCATAATTTTCAACGCCTTCTGCCCAGTTTTCATAAGGATTCCAATTTAATGAAATTTGTTGTTGGCAACTATCAATTGTTCCTTCTACAAGCATCGAACTATGAGGTCCGGTCGTCCCATCAATGGCATTGCCGATACCCAACAAGCTTTTGTTGCAGCTGCTTACAGCTACTAGTGCATAGCGTACTAACAACGAACTAGCCAAAGAATCGGTGAAACTAAGACCATTGATGATTGAATTTGTGGTGGGATAGGGGAAATAATTGCCCGAGCCGTAGGGGTTTTCTTTATAAAGTTGATAGCCAATGACCGAAGGACTTGGACTAGCTTGCCAAGATATTTGTGGTAAATTATTAATAATGCTAACGGCGTTGATATCAGGAGTAATTGGCCGCTGATTACTAACTACTGCCGATAAGTTAGTTAATATTCCATTACAAAGCATACCCACTTGATAGTTCCAGAAGGTTTCGCTGCTATTTGAATGGGTAGTCGCATTTGTTGATAGGGTGTCTAAAGCTATAAATGGGCCACTGTTGTTGAGTTGCCCTAAAAGTACATAGCCTCCAAAACCAGAACAGGGCGTTGCTTGCCATCGTATGGAATCCATTCCAGAACCCAGCAAGAGGCGGGCACAAACTTCGGGGGGGCTTTGTGCAAAAGTTTTAGCAATCATTCCCCAAAAAATAAAAATTAAAAATAGGCGCATGCTAGCGTTTCTAATATAAAGATGAAGTTGAATGAATCAATGAATATAAGTATGAGCACAAAAAACAAGCCACAAGCTAAGTCTTTAGGTCTAAAGAACCACGACTTCTGTTAATTTGTCGGGGTCGAGGTATTTCTGAGCCATTGCCTGAATGTGGGATGGTTCTATATTTTTGATGGTATCGATAAATTCGTAAAAAAACTGTTCGTCTAGTTGGGCTGTAATCAAGCTTTTTAACAAGCTAGATACATTAAAAACGCCGTCAATAGAGGTTAATTGCATCCCCATCGTATAATTTTTAACGATATCAAGTTCGTCATGGTGCACAGGCCTGTCTTGGAGACGTTCAATTTCGGTATAAATTTCCTGAATAGCTAATTCGGCAACATCCTTTCCTACATCGGTATGAACATACCAATAGCCACTGTGCATAAGCGTTTCTATAGAAGCATAAGCCCCATAGGTGTAGCCATGTTTTTCTCGTAGGTTTTGCATCAAACGAGCACCAAAGTATCCTCCTAATATCATATTAGTCATATAAAACTGATGGCAATCCGGATGCGCTCGGTTGAATAATCGGCGCCCAATCCGAATAGACGCTTGCAGGCTAGATGGGTCGAGGACTTGATGCAATACCTTCCGTTCAACCGGTGGCATTAAAGGGTAGTCTAAATCAGGAAGCTGCCCTTGTTCTAGTTGACCAAAGAAACGGTTGAGTAGCTGTCGGCAGTTTGCAGGGGTTTTGCCTGATATAATGATATTACAATGATTGGATTTATAGCAATTGTTGAAATGTTCAACAAGATTAGATCGATCGAGTGAATCGTAGGTTGCTTCTGTCGAATTATAACCATAAGGGTGGGAGGAACCGTAGATAGATTCTGTAAAAACCCTATAGGCCACTAAGTCGTTCTTTTGGAGTTGAACTTTTAGGTTTTGTTGATTTAACGTTACAAATTTTTGTAATTCATCTTGGGCAAAGGCGGGTTCCGTTAGTAGTTCCTGCAGCATTGGCAATAATCGTTCAAGGTGCTTGCTAAGGCAATATAACTGAATGTTAGAAGTATTGAAGCCATCATAGATGCCTAAGGAGGCTCCGTAGTATTCAAAAAAATGCGCCATTTCGTGTGCATTGTGCTTCAGGGTGCCTGTTCTAAGTAGTTGAGAACAAGCCCGCGCAACCAGTTTTTCTTTTTCGTGCCATCGACCTGCCTTAAAAATAAGTTCAAGCTTGATCACCTGCTGATTACCCATGTTTATTTCATACACGGGTATTTGATTGTCCAATTCATAGCGTCTTGGCGTGGGCAAAATCAGGTTATCTACGGGTTGAATCGGGGGAACGATACTTCTATCTATCATGTTTTTCTTTTGTTTGTGTAAATATAGAACATGTTCAAGCTTCCTGCTACAAAT
>CAJQQM010000066.1 GCA_905480485.1 uncultured Aureispira sp. | reverse complement strand
GAACTGTTACTATTGCCAATATTACTTACCGTAGTCATAGTACGGGTAATTCCGGTACTTGTATTTCCATCAGGATCAATTTGCGCCAAGCAGAAATTAAATTCGATATCAGCTGCTGAAGATTGAAATACTGCAGGGACTACCAAACCAAAATCGGGATTGGATAAACTAAAGTCTTCGTTCAAGACTTGAATTTGAGATTGAATTTGAGCATCTGATATATTTTGGATGGCATTTGCATAAACTACGTGGACCACCGTAGGTATGTTATGGATAACTTTAGCCAACTTTTGTTCTGTAGCGTTGGCCTGATCTGCTATCCATCTTTTACTTTTTCGTAAAAAATTAGTTCGTTTTTGCATTAGGAAAGGTTGTTGCCGAAGGTTTTGTTGCATCAAGGTCTTGCTTTGGCAGTTGGCTTTTTTGTGTATCGGTACAACTTGTTGTTGACCTATCAAATCGAGCGTTGAGCCAATCAGTATTATTAAAATAAGTAACTTATTCATAATTGAGTAGGTTGTATTCAGTAAGATAATTAATGTATGAAAATACCGCTAAATTTCCTATTTTATTGACTGCTTAATTTTAGTTTGTGTCTTCTAGTTAAAGGTTTTAAAAAGATTCTACAGCAATAATTAACAGGGTAATTATTAGGGGACACAAAAACATCCCAAGGTGATGAAAACCGAGCGATTCAACTAGTAACTAGTTTGGAGTTCAGGCAACTTTTCTTTATTATTGCTTTATCAACAAAAGCTTTAAAAACAGCTTACTATTGTATTAAGCAATCATTTCCTAAATCAATCATCCAATCGAATGGCTTTTGATCAATAAAGATAAAATTAGCTTCCTTATTCGAGTCCGATACAATCGATTAAGCATCACCTAAGGGTGTTGTATGCATCGCGCTAAACGACCCTCACGTCCGATCTTTTATTTAGACACAAATTATCTTATGTTATATTCAAGTTTAACCTTCCTTTAGTATTTATAGTTCAAGAATTTGGCCCTATCGACTCCTTCTATTTACTGTAGCTCATCAATTAAGCTCCTATCCTGTAGTTCGAGTCGAAAGTATCTCTTTTGGAAGCATAGTTTGTGCATAAAATTTAGTATTTTGAGACGTTTTTAAATCAAAATGATACTAATTGAGTATGAGCGAAATAGTAGCCAAGTCTTATTATGATGTTGTCATTATTGGCGCAGGTATTTCTGGAATGACAGCGGCAGCACTGTTAAGTCGTTGTGGATTATCGGTCTGTGTGCTCGAAAAAGAACCGCATGCAGGGGGCTATTTAGCGGGGTTTCGTCGGAAGGATTTTCGTTTTGACTCGGCAATTCATTGGCTAAATCAATGCGGAGAGAAGGGCTTAGTCACCAAAATTTTTGAATTTATAGGCGAAGATAAACCTACCTTAGAAACCCTGCACCGGATCAATCGATTTAAAGGTGCAAGCTACGACTACCTATTGACTAATAATCCCGATGCATTAAGAGACCAATTAATAGCAGATTTTCCACACGAAAAAAAAGGGATTCTTCGACTTTTTAAAGCCGCCAAAAAAATAACCCGTTCTTTTGATTTGTACCCTAATATGTTTCGGACGACCGAAACAATGTCTGTCTTTGAAAAAATGAAAAATGGTTTTCGGAAATTAGAATTTGTTCGCCCTATTATTCGATATATTTGGTACCACGGGGAAGCGGGTTTTACCAAGGGCCTAAATCTATTTTTTAAAGATCCAAACTTGCACAAGGTATGGTCCTCAGAGCCCGATTTGTTATCGGTTTTGTTGCCAATTGCTTGGGCGTATTGTAGTGATTATCAACTGCCACCTCAAGGCGGTTCGCAAGTGTTTATCGAATGGTTGGAACACGTTACTAACTACTACAAAAACGACCTTATTTTTCAGGTGGAGGCCAAAGAAATACTTCTTAGTGATGGCGTTTGCAAAGGTGTTCGGTTTTCTAAAAACAACAAAGATTACGAAGTTAAAGCGGGTCATGTAATTGCCGCCTGCGACGTGGAACGTTTGTATGAAAAAATGCTGCCGACAGACCAAGTACCTCAACAGTTAAAAACAAACCTTAAATCTGCTGTGTTATACAGTTCTGCTGTGGCTATTTCTATCGCTTTAGATTGTCCTACCGAATCCTTAGGTTTTCAGGAAGAGTTGGTGTTGATTTTGGCAGATGGCGTTTCTAGAAAAGACCACGATTCTGGCGATCCTTACAAAACGGCTATATCCATTATTCCTCCAAGCTTGAGAGATAAAAGCTTGGCCCCTGCAGGTAAAGGAACCTTAACTATTTACTCCTCTGCCTGGATCGATTACAAAAATTATTGGGGTACAGAATTAGATGAACGGGGGCACTTTGTGCGAACCGATGCCTATTATAAAATTAAAGAAGAATTTGCGGCGATAATACTCGACAGAATTGAAGAGCGATTGGATATTGATATTCGTAGTCATATTGAATTTATGGATATTGCTTCTCCTATCACGCATTGGCGTTACAGTTTCAATCGCAACGGTTCTATTATGGGGGCACGTCCTGGTCGAGCAAATATGGAAGCAAAAATTGCGCACCATCGTACACCGATCAAAAATCTAATCTTAGGCGGGCATTGGTCAGACTTGGGCGGAGGTGTTCCTATCGCTGTAAAAGCTGCAACAAATGCATCGATATTTGTACTAAAAGAACAAAAGCCAGCGGCTTTTGCCTCTTTTTGTAAGTTTGCAGACGGGCGTCTTAATGCTCAGCAAGCACACGCAAGCGGACATTTTGAAGCCTATGACAATTCTTGGAAACAGAAACCTACCCCTGCCGAGCAAATGAATTTATCCAAAAAATAAAACAACAAATCCTTAAGCCGCATTTCCTGAATATGTATTGATTCGATAGCTGTTTTTTTTTGATTCTTCATCAATTGTATTGACGTTCAATATTTAGGAATCTTAAATAAGATTTTGTATATTAAATGCTATTATTCAATTGGCAATTAAAATTTGTACCTTTTTAATCCCCTCCTTCTTTAAACTACTTGTTTTAAAGTTTCTATGTTGTTTTGTTAATCAGTCTGTTTTATTGCCAATATCATAAAAAAATACCAACGATTACACTCATCGAAAAAAAATATTTAAGTGCCTAGCTACAAATTACTGTCCGATTTAATACCTCTCATCGAACAATATCAAAATGAGGGTCATATCGATAATGTCGATGCCTTTGCCGACTGGATGATCAACAAAACTGCTGGTCCTGTCCCACAAAAGCCCATGGATAACCTAGATGATGTAGAAATGCATGGTACGCTTGAAGCTAAAATTTGCCAGTACATTAGTTTGATGTACAAATATTTACGTCTTTATTTTAAAAAAGGCCTCGATGGTTCAGTCCTGAAGACTACCGATGATTTTGGTTTTTTGACCTCCCTCGTGTTGTTAGGAGATATGAAAAAAAATGAACTCATCCAGAAAAACACCTGTGAATTTACGTCAGGTATGGAGGTTATTAGGCGTCTTGAAAGACACGAATTGATTCGTTCGTACCGTGATTTGGAAGACAAGCGAGCTCGGCGCGTTATGGCAACGGAAAAGGGGCATCGTGTTTTTATAAAATTGATGCCTATGTTAGAAAAAATAGGTACGGTAGCTGTTGGCGATTTGACGGAGCCGGAAAAAAATCAAATATTGAAATTGTTAAGTAAACTTAATGATTTTCATCACCCGATTTTTCATAAAGAAAAATTATCATCGATTGCTCAGATTTTTGAAAAGTACATCAATGACGGTCGTTAGAAATATAGTTTTGATGGGCTTTATGGGGGCTGGCAAGACTTATTGGGGTCAAAAAATAGCAAGCTATCTGAATTGGGGTTTCTGTGATTTGGACGATTTAATAGAACAACAACAAAGAATGTCTGTTCCCTTAATTTTTGAAAAATTTGGGGAAACTTTTTTTAGGGAATTAGAACAAAAGAACCTCGGAAATTTATTAAATAAATCAAAGCTAGTTGTGGCTTTAGGGGGAGGTACTCCTTGCAATCAGCACAGCATAAAGCGCATAATATCATCGGCTGGAACCTGCAGCATATACCTAAAGTTGAGTCCTGAAATACTCTATGAGCGCCTGCATAAAGAAACGGCTCAACGTCCATTACTAGCCAACAAGACCGCTGTACAATTGCAGTATTTGATCAACGAAAGGTTGAATGAAAGAGCAAAGTTTTATGAACAGGCACAGTATAGTCTGACGATTGAACATCAAAATCTAAAAAATTTTGCAGCAATAATAAAGGAACATAACACCGATGAATAAGCTAATTTATTCAACAATCCAAGCTTTAGGATTGTAGTTATCTCTCAAAAATTGCAAATGTTGTTGCAATTCTTCGTTGGTGCAGCTTATTTGAACACCCACGCGGTTTAAGCCATTCTTAAAGGTGACATCAGGCAAATAATTATCTGCAGCCAATTTTTTCGATAACCTATCTGCATTTTTTTTCTTACCAAAAGCGCCCAAAACAATTATAAAATCTTCCAATTCTTTTTCAGCTTCTAAAGCTTCAAGTTGGGGCTTTTTGTCATTTGTCGGCGCTGTTATAGCATCATCATAGGTAGTATCCTGAACATCAGGAGTCGCTTCGATGGTTTCTGCTGTGTCGATAAAATTAGTATTAGGAAGAGGCAAGACGGTAGCTGTTGCTATTTGAGTACTACTGTCAGGCGTTTCACTTATTGTATCCGCAAGGTTGTTCGAAGGGCCTATTAGCCAATCGTTGCTGTATATAAAACTGACAAATACCACAATAAGCAAACACGCAGCAGCAAGCTTGGTGTAAGGAATCTTGGCGTTTGGTTTTACGGTCGAAACGGTTACGGCTTCAGGGCTTAAAACTTCCTTTAAGTATTTTTTGTTGCGTAATATTGGTATGCAGTCCAGGTCGGGTAATCCGTACGCATCAATCAAAAAGTTACATTTTTCGGGGACGAACTCTAATTTGCCGTCGGCATTAAAAAACAATTTTCCTAATTGTTTGAAATGTACAATTTTGTTGTTGAATAAATCATCCTCAATATTTTGACAATATTGTTCAACAGCAATCTTGGCTTCGTTGAAAGGGATGTTGGCTTGGGCTGCTACATGATTAGCAATCAAACCGTCGTTGTGATTTAGTTTTATATTGAAGGAAACGGATTTACTTGGAGGTACAACTACTTGTTCGATCATATCTACCGAAGCAGGCGAGGATTGAGTGACGAAACCCCCAATATTCGGAATAATGACACAATCATTTTTGTAGAGAAGTTCTTTTATGTTTGAGGATAAGTCCAAGTGTATGTTTGTGTTAAATGCTGATTTTTTGTCGAACAGGGTCCAATTTTTGACGCTGTATTACTACAAAATAAACACCTCTTTTTAAATTTTCCAAATCTATCTCGTAAATTGTGTTGTTTGGGAGGTCAAAAAGGTGATTGTCTTGGTGAATTAGGGTTTTATCCTCACGAATCAAGCTAAGCTTTGTCGTATTACCATTCAACTTTTCTAAATCAATGAAGAGCGATTTGCCTTTTCGGCCTTTTATAAACGTCCATTCATCGTTCGCAACAAAATTGTCTACGGATGAAGCAATGTCAAAGTTTTCAGTTTGTTGTGCCGAATACAATTGGGCTGATGCATAGTTGTACATCAACATTAGAAGAAGGAGTGTCGTTTTCATTCTTTTTTTTCTACTTAATTAACTAATTTTTTGTTAATTTATTGTGGTATTCTATGGGAAACATCGTAGGTACTACCATGAATAAAGGTCAAAATTTCGAAGGTATCGATATTTG
Organism: uncultured Aureispira sp.; assembly: GCA_905480485.1. Classification (GTDB taxonomy): domain Bacteria; phylum Bacteroidota; class Bacteroidia; order Chitinophagales; family Saprospiraceae; genus Aureispira. The sequence goes on along the minus strand of CAJQQM010000066.1, from coordinate 37,004 downwards.
AACCATAAATTATAACATTTTTTTTATTTAGAACCTTTAAGTCAGTTCTTGGTTTTCTTTTTTATTAAATAACATCAATATTCAAGCCAAAATAATTATCTTATATGAAATATCAATATGTCATTAAATTATTGATAATCAACTTTCTGTATTTGTCGGGCTCAGCTGCTCTCAATGCTCAATTAAGGCCCACTACTTCAAAAGCTGTTGTCCGATTTATTTTTAAAAATCCAAAGGACCATGTATTCATTTCGGGTCTCTCTTTCAACGTTGAGTCCCAAAATGAAAAAAAAACCTATAGATTGGAAACCGATTCAATTGGAGTGGTAGAATTATTACTGCCGATTGATGATCATTATACTATACATCTATCTAATTGGGATGATTTTGCAACAATACATATTCCCAAAGGAGCGTACCAAAAGCACGAATTTCCGGTGCCTTACTATCAATACTCAGAGGATAAGCCACTAGATTTATCCATCCCAGTTATCATAAAGTTATTATGTAAAAATGGTAAGGCATGGGACTTGCAAGAAAAAATTAGGATTAGAGCATTGGACAGTACTTCATCCACTATCGTTCATACCAACAATAAGGGCGAAGCTACACTATCTTTGGCGCTTGGCAAATCTTATCGTCTAAGCTTACAAGGTGCTCCAGATTATTACCAATTCGAAATGCCTCATCAACCTTTTGCTACATGGACTGAAACCCTTTATTTTGAGCGCCGAGAAGGGTATGAAAAGTATCCTTCTATAGAGCAGGCTTTGATTAATTTTGTTTTTCAAGATCTAAAAGGGCGCCCCGTTGAAGGAGAACTTTTTTGGGTAGAAGCCCAAAAAAATCATTTGCGCTACCGAGCCAAAACAAATGCTGCGGGGCTTGCTCAGATTTTGGTTCCAATCAACGATAGTTATACACTAAATACTCCCAATAATCTAAATTTTGGTCAACAAGCCCTTTTTTTGGAAGAGGGGGCTGATTTGTTGGTAGAAACTATCGAATACCTGTCGATAAGTACTACCGAATGGAAAGCAAGGCGAACCGAACAAACTCGTTTGGCTGCAAAAAGGGATGCCCTGATACAAGAAAGAGCCGACCGTGTTGCAAAACAATTGGATTCGCTCAAAAACGCAAAGTTAGAACAGCAAACTATAGAGCGCATTCTCAAGAACAACGTAGCGATTCCAATTTTAAGAACATTTAGAGTCAGGAAAGCTATCCGTGCCAAGGTGGCCTATTTTAAAGAGCAAATTACTATTCATCCCAAAGTGTATGAAGCGCACTCTAAACCAATTTTGTCTAGTCTTGAGCGCCTTAAAAACAACTGGAAAGGAACCCTAATTGTGACAGATATAACCCAAAGTATGCAACCTTATTTGGAAGAGGTACTCCTTTGGCATGCTCTTAACCTTAGAGATGGCGACCGTTATCAATATATATTTTTTAACGATGGTGATCGTAAAATGGCTTCTGCCAAAAAAATTGGTAAAACAGGAGGAATCTACGCTTGTACGGCTAACTATGCATCGCTCGATTCGATTATTGCCACGATGCATCAAGCCATAGAAAATGGATTAGGAGGTGCTGAACCTCCCGAAAATGATCTAGAGGCCGTCTTAGTAGGGATTCAATTAAATAAACAGGTGAAAGAAATTATTTTGATAGCAGATAGTTATTCTAGGGTCCGGGATTTGGAGCTGTTGGGACAGATTCCTATTCCTTTGCGGATTATTTTATGTGGGGCAGAAGAGCAAAATAATTTTTATAGAGGCTTGGCCGCAGTAGTCAACGAAGAATACCTTACAATTGCCCGACGTACAAATGGTTCTGTACATACACTAAAAGAAGATATCCTCGGGCTCAACCAAGTAAAAGAAGGCGAAATCATAGAAGTATCAGGGCATCGATTTTTACTGAGAAATAATCAATTTATCAAATTGAATTGATTGTTGTGTTTCCTTTTGGAAGATTAAACCTTTGCTGTGGCTTTAGGTCTAAGCAGCAATATGTTACGGCTTTTGAAACGAGGGCATGTTCATCAGTGGGCTTATTTTGAGGCATATTTTTACATCTTTTAATTTTTTCTACATGATCCCACTAAGTATTGATTCTGAACTTAAGCAACACTTTCCTCAGCTACAAGTAGCTTGTTTTTGTTGTCAATTAAGCTGTAAGCCTAGTTCCAACAAACTTTTAGAACACATTAAACAACAAACCAATCAACTGCAACAATCTATGCAACTGCCTGAAATCGCGCAGCTTAATCCTATTTTGACTGGGCGTAGGGCGTATCGTATTCTTGGTAAAGACCCTGCTCGATATCGCTTGTCTGCGGACGCTTTACTGCGAAGAGTTTTGAAATCTAAAGGGCTGTACTCCATCAATAATGTCGTCGATACCTTAAATTTAATCTCTATTCAAACAGCTTGGTCAATTGGAGGCTACGACTTAGACAAAATTAAAGGGCCAATACGCTTTGGGGTCGGCCAAAAAGATGAAGCCTATCGAGGACTAGGAAGAGGAGCGCTAAATATTCAATACCTTCCCGTTTTCAGGGATGAAATTGGAGCCTTTGGAAGTATTACTTCTGATTCAGAACGAACAAAAATAGATGCCGATACCCAACGATTTTTGATGTTAATACCAAGTTTTGAAACAACGGCAAAGTTGAAGGAATGCCTTGATATAGTACCCGGCATTTATAGGGAATATTGTCAGGCAAAAGCCGTTGAAATACAAATGATTTAAATGCTTTGTCATTTGACTCTTTTTTTAATTTTATACAATTAATAGGATTATTCTCTTAAATTTGTAATCAGATTACACTTGTTGATGTTAAAAGCATGGAAATGAAAAAAAATATTTATGCAATCGGTCTTTTGCTTCTCTTAGGCTATTTCGGGACTTTTGTCGGATGGTGGGGCTTGTTTGTTATTGCTTTAGCAGTAGGGTTTGGGCTACAATTGCACGGCTTTCAGAGTTTTTTGAGTGGGTTTATTGGCGGGGTTCTTTTTTTTGGCCTATATGCCTATTGTCTTGATTTTCAGAACCAAAGTCAATTGTCTACAAAAATGGCCGCATTGCTAAAGTTTGATCCCTTTATTCCCACCCTGCTAATTGGCGGCATTTTGGGTGGTTTGGGGATGTTGTGTGGTAAGTATTGCAGAGATTTAATATTAGGAGAACAAAAGAAAAATAGATACCGAGGGAAATATTCTTGAGGTACAGCACAATTTCAATACTATGGAAAAAAAACATCGCTCGGGATTTGTCAATATTATAGGCCGTCCTAACGTAGGTAAATCTACCTTGATGAATGCCCTTGTGGGCGAACGAATGTCTATCATAACCAACAAGCCTCAAACCACTCGGCATAGAATTATTGGCATCGTTAGTGATACTGATTATCAACTTGTTTTTTCTGATACTCCAGGTTTTATCAAAGACCCTTCCTACAAGATGCAAGAGTCCATGAATAAATTTGTATCCGGTTCTTTTAAAGATGCCGATGTAATGATGTTGGTGGTAGACGTGCAAGAGGATTATGATGTGGAAAACCCTCTGTTCAAAAAATTAGAAAGCGTAGAAGTGCCTTTATACCTAGTGATAAATAAAATTGATTTAGTCAGTGATTCAGTTTTGTTTCACAAAATAGCTACCTGGAAAGATAAAGCAGACTTCAAAGAGGTAATTCCGATTGCAGCCATCCAAAAAAGAGGGACTGATTATTTGTTCAATCAACTTCTAGCCGATATACCTGAAGGCCCTGTTTTTTATCCCAAAGATCAATTTACCGATCGTCCAGAGCGCTTTTTTGTCTCCGAAATTATTCGGGAGAAATTACTAATGAATTATTATCAAGAGATTCCCTATGCTTGTGAAGTAGTAGTGGATGAATTTACAGAAGACCCGGATCCAAACAAAAACTTGATTCGAATTCATGCAATGATTTATGTCTCTCGTAAAAGCCAGAAAAATATTATCATCGGAAAAAAAGGAGCTGCCATCAAAAAACTTGGAACTGATGCTCGATATGCTATCGAGAAATTTTTGGATGCTCGGGTATATTTAGAACTTTTTGTCAAAGTTAAAGACAATTGGAGGAATGATGATCTTATGCTCAAAACATTTGGATACAAAGAATAACATATTTAAAAAAAGGCGGTTATGATTGCTCAAAAACCTGCTATTAAAGCGCGTTCATTGTTGTTTTTAATCCTACCTACTACAGATGCCCCCTTTCAGGTGCGCTTAGGCTTACAAACTTACAACGACCAACTGCAGGCATCAGGGGATTTTACAATAATGAACTGTCCTTCAATAAAAGAAGCGGTGTTGCAAGCCAAGTCAATTGTACAATCGCTAGGGTTGGTTTATGCGGATGATTTTACCTTGGTTTTGCCGATGTTTCCTACTCATACTTCTGAACAAGAAGCTCAGTTGATTAATAATGCTTGGATGATAAAAGAAGAAGCGGATGCCCAAGGCTGGGACTTCTCTCGAATACTGCCAAGCCCAGATTTTTAATTATGAATGATCTAAAGATTATTTTTCTAACCTTGTTTGTAGTGTGTGTCAATACAGCAGTTGGTCAAATTAACAATAGTAATGTCGAGTTTGAAGAACTAAAGAAAAATGCAGAAATCAAAGAAGAAAGAAAGAGACGCCGTCGATTGCGCGCTTTAACTCCTAAAAAAACAAACCCGCACCAAAAATCATCCATTCGCCTGCTCTATCAACAGGTATCAGAAGACGAACAGCCCGAATCAAAGGTGCCGGTAAAAGGGGTTCGCGTTAAATTATTGATCCAAAACAATCACAATATAGATATGTGGTATTTGATGCCTGCCGCGCATCAACAAGCCTTGCCTTCCACAGGGCTTTTTGTGGCTACTAAATCGGAACAAATATTCAGTGCTTACCGCTACGAGGCTAGCAATAAATCATTGATTGAGTTAGAATTTAAAGGGGTTGAGCATAGTTTTAGAGCGATATGCGTACCTGCAGGAGGTTCTGTCTTGATGCGCAATTATGCTATCGGTAATTATAAAAAAGGAGGGACTGTTCCTTTTTGGGTGGTTAAAAAATTATTAATTAACCAAAAAGTCCCTTTAAAAAAATGGTTGCATTCAAATCTGATTTCTACAGATGGAGTTCAAATTAAGCAGTTGTCTGTACCAAGCAAACCCTATGATTTAATCCTTTCAAGCGAATACCAGGCAGCCGAAATAGGGACGGTTCAGGCATCAATTCATCAGAAATTCAATATATCCGTCGGTAAAGCACCTTGATAGCCGCCTTTGCTGTTTAGATAGAGATGCCGGATATTAAGTTTATACTAGGGCTATTATTTGTCAAAAATCTAATTTCTCACAAAAAAATAGTACTTTGTAGCTCAATAACCTAAAGGCTAAACTAAGGTATTGGTTACCCTAGTCTTTAACTAAACTAAATTAACAACGCTTTCATGACATTTGAGGAATTAGAACTCGATTACGAATTGTTGGATGCTCTAGATTACATGGGATTTGTCGATGCGACACCGATACAAGAACAAGCTATTCCAATAATTTTACAAGGACAAGATTTGATAGCCTGTGCCCAAACAGGTACGGGTAAAACAGCAGCTTTTATTTTGCCCATTCTGCACAAATTGGCTGAAAATCCCACCGAAAAAATCAATACATTAGTGATTTGTCCGACTAGGGAGTTGGCTATTCAAATAGAAAAACAAATCCAAGGATTTGCTTATTTTGTGGGGGTCAGTTCTATTGCTGTTTACGGAGGAAGTGGAGGAGACGATTTTGCTCAACAAAAAAGAGCCCTCACTCAAGGAGGTAATATTATTGTAGCAACTCCTGGCAAACTCATATCGCATCTCAACCTTGGATATGTCAAATTTGGCGACGTTGAACACCTAATTTTGGATGAGGCCGACCGAATGCTTGATATGGGTTTTTTGGATGATATTCAAAAAATTATATCCTATCTTCCGGCAAAACGTCAGAATTTGATGTTTAGTGCCACGATGGCGCCTAAAATGCGTAAGTTAGCTAAGCAAATTTTAGAAAATCCACAATCTATCAATATAGCCTTAGCCAAGCCTGCTGAAGGCGTCCTACAGGCGGCTTACATGGTATACGACAATCAGAAGAATAGTCTTATTCATCATCTTTTATCGGACAAACCCGAGTACGAGCGTATTCTTATTTTTTCGTCGACAAAACGAAAAGTAAGCGATATAGTCCGTTCTTTACGCAAAGAAAAATACGCTGTTGCTGGAATCTCCTCCGATTTAGAACAGTCTGAACGCGAAAAAGTACTCTTAAATTTTAAGCAGAAGAGTGTGCGAATTTTAGTAGCCACTGATGTTTTGAGTAGGGGAGTAGATATAAAAGATATTAACTTAGTGATTAATTTTGATGTCCCTGGAGATGCTGCCGATTATGTACATCGCGTAGGCAGAACTGCGAGGGCTTCCACAACAGGTGTTGCACTGAGTTTGGTCAATCAGGATGATATGTATAAGTTTTCGCGCATCGAAAAACTAATCGAATCATCTATTCCCTTGATGCAAATGCCTGAATTTTTGGGCGCTGGTCCTAGTTATAAAGTCAATACAAGATCGGGACCACACAAAGGAAAAAAACACCATAAATCCTCTAACAAAGGCAATCAGCATCGAAAAAAAGGAGGGCACAAAAGAAGTAATAAATCCTCATCTCAGAACAACAAATCGAATAAAAAAAGTTGATAGTATGCAGCTTGATGGTAAGCAAAGAAGCCACATAAGTTTAGGTATTGAGGTTGCAATTGTTCTAAAAAAAGATCAAGCCTCGGGTCGGTTAACCTATGGTATTGTAGAAAAATTACTAACCAACAGCAAGTATCATCCGCATGGTATCAAAGTTCGCTTAGAATGTGGTGCAGTCGGGCGTGTTCAAAAAATTATGGAATGATGCTTGCATTTATCTACTGATATTCAATTCTGATTTAAATTTTTAATTTTCAACAGGACATCTTCAGTCCGAAATTAGTACTATTAAACCGCATAAATATGAAGTTTGTTAGCCTAAGTTTTCTTCTTTTTATAGGAGTTTTTACTGCAAAAGCACAACTTGAAGAGCTCGACCTTGAGGCTTCAGTAATGGGACAATGGCGTCAGTTTTATCCAAGCGAAATCAATCAATTGATGTGGATAAAAGGCATGGATGCTTATTCAAAAGTCTCTGAAGACAACACAAGATTAATAAAAACAAGAGCGAAAGCACCTGTAGAGGAAGTAATTTGTACGCTTACTGAACTCAACAGTGTTACAGGCTTAAAATTGAAGCGTTTTCCTCGTATTAAATGGGAATCTGCCATCAGTTTCAGTTTTATGCATCAGAATACACGTTATTCTATTCAATTAGCTCCAAAACAATTGAAAAGAAAAGGATTAATTAGCTCAAACAATGAAAAGGATTTACAACTAAAAGCTAAGCGTGAATATCCAAAGGCGAATAATATCGACTTTCATCCAGTATCCGGGCACCTTGCTTACACCAAGTCTAATAACCTATTTGTTCAAACAAAATCAGGAGAGACTGTTTCAGTGACAGCATCAAAAGACCCCAATATTGTGTCGGGTCAGGCGATTGCACGATACGAATTTGGTATCAGTAAAGGTACTTTTTGGTCACCGGACGGACAACATTTGGCTTTTTATCAAAAGGATGAGACGAATGTAGCAGATTATCCTTTGTTGGATATTACGACAACACCAGGAACCCTAAAGTCGATCAAATACCCAATGGCAGGTCAAAAAAGTGAACAGTCTAAAGTGGGTGTTTTTCATGCATCGACAGGGGCCGTAGTTTATTTAAAAGTAACGGGACCTAAAGATCAATATTTGACGAATGTAGGATGGGGGCCGGCAGGTCAGTATGTGTACGTGGTAGTAGTCAATCGAGCTCAAAATCATATTTGGCTGCAACAATACGAAGCCCAAACTGGCAATTTTATAGCAACTTTGCTAGAAGAGAAACACCCTAAATATGTTGAACCGGAGCATCCTGTTTGGTTTCTGCCCAACAACAAAAATGAATTTCTATGGTGGTCGGAACGGGATGGATTTATGCACTTATATCGCTACAACACCAAAGGAGAACTTCTAGGTCAGGTAACCAAGGGCAATTGGCTCTGTTTAGATATTCTAGGACTCGATGCTTCTCAAAAAAAAATAGTGGTAAAAGGAACAGATCCAAGCGGATTAAACACTACACTATATACAGCTGATCTAACAGCCAATCAAGCTCCTAAGCGGATTGTTAAAGAAGATGGTGTCCACAGTTTTAGTATGTCTTCGTCGGGTAATTATCTAATAGATAGCTATTCGGATATAGCGCAGGCCAAAGTAATTCGGACCCTCGATTTGAATGGGAATCTTTTGCAAGCTCTTCATAAGGCAGCCAATCCCTTAGAGGGCTACGCTGTATCAAGTCCAGAAATTTTAAGCCTTAAAGCTGAAGACGGTACCGATTTGCATGCCCGTATGATTAAACCATACGATTTTGATCCAACCAAAAAGTATCCCGTTTTGGTTTACGTATACGGAGGGCCACATGCTCAAATGGTCAAAAATAATTGGTTAGCTGGAGCTAGTCTTTGGATGTATCATGCCGCCAATAAGGGGTATATTGTGTTTACGCTCGATAACCGTGGTTCCTCCAATCGTGGCTTTGAATTTGAAAATTGCATTCACCGCAACTTGAGTACGCTTGAAATGAAAGATCAGATGGTAGGTGTCGACTATCTTAAAAAACTTCCTTATGTAGATAGCGAAAAAATGGCCGTGCACGGATGGTCGTATGGCGGATTTATGACTAGTTCCCTAATGTTGAAATATCCCGATGTATTTAAAGTGGGGGTTGCCGGCGGTCCTGTTACGGATTGGAGCTATTATGAGATTATGTATGGAGAACGCTATATGGATACTCCGAAAGAAAATCCAGAGGGTTATCGCAATACACAGCTTAAAAATTATGTCGATCAGCTAAAAGGTGATTTACTTTTAATTCACGGTACAGTGGATGATGTTGTTTTGATGCAACATAATTATAGTTTGATAAAGGCATTTGTGGAAGCCGGAAAATTAGTCGATTTTTTCCCGTATCCAATGCATCAACACAATGTGCGCGGTAAAGATAGGGTGCACCTAATCAACAAAGTATTAAGCTATATCGATGAAAAGCTAAATTAGAAACAATGGGTTTAGTAGCATTAGAAGGGATGCAATTTGAAGCTCGGCATGGGTATTATGCAGAAGAACAACAAATAGGGGGTACCTATAGGGTAGATGTTTATTTGCAGGTGGATTTCAAAGAAGGGGCTACTAAGGATGAATTAGCCGGCACCGTTAACTACGAAACAATTTACCGTATTGCTAAATTAGTGATGAGTAAAAATGCAAAATTAATAGAAACTTTAGCCCAACAAATTCTTGACAAAATTGCGCAGATTTGCACAACTGTTAGTTATCTAAAAGTACGAGTAATTAAAATGCATCCACCTTTAGGGGGGCAGGTTGAACGTGCCTATGTAGAAATTGAGGAAGATTTCAAAGTACAGTGTGGACAATGCAAACGGATTTTTTTGTCGCACCAAAAAGGAGATTGTTGGACAAAACACGGTTATGTCTACCCCGAAACCAAAGCCTCTTTAATACGTTCATACGGCCCTCATATATGCCTAGACTGTTTACAACCACATTTGCTAAAAGAAACCAAAGAACATCGTTAACGTTAAATTCCTTTCATTATTTATTTTGGAATGTTTATTGAAAAGCTATAAACATTCTTTACAGTACTAAATCCTATATAATAGCATGAAATTATTTCAAAAAATTGCAAGCTGGACTTGTTCATTGACTCTATTGTTAACTTTATCCAACTGCGACGTGGTGCACGATGTGGTCAATACTACACTAAATGGTTCTTCAACAACCGCAGCAGCTTTGACCAACGATGATATTATTAAAGGTCTGAAGGAAGCCTTGGTCCAAGGAACACAAAAAGGGGTAGATATCTTATCCGTCAAGGATGGTTTTCTGAAAAATGATGCGGTAAAAGTGTTGTTTCCACCCGAAGCTCAAAAGGTCGAAAAAACACTAAGAGATATAGGGGCCGGTTCAATTGTTGATATGGCTGTTGAAAAGTTAAATCGTGCTGCGGAAGATGCAGCAATTGGCGCTAAAGATGTGTTTGTAGATGCTATTACATCAATGACTGTTAATGACGCGATGGATATATTAATGGGTGCCGATAATGCCTGTACTAATTACCTCAAAAAAACGACCAAAACTGCCTTGTTTAATAGTTTTAATCCTGTCATCAAAAAATCACTCAATCAGGTCGGGGCTTCTGATGCATGGACGGCCGTTATCTCCAAGTATAATAAAATACCCTTTATTGAGAAAGTGAATCCAGATTTGGATGATTATGTAACCAATAAGGCGATGGATGGTGTATTTATGATGATCGAAAAAGAAGAACAAATGATTCGTAAAGATCCTGTTAAAAGAGTAACTGATTTACTGAAAAAGGTTTTTGCCAAGCAGGATAACAAATAAGTTTTTTATATTTGTAATCAAGAGAATTTGCTGTACTGTAGCACATTGTACAAGGATGCTACGTTTATGGTTATACATTGATTTTAATTTTGCCTACTTATTGGAATACTCAAGGAATATCTTTTATATTCTAAAGGCTAGTTTTCCACTAACTGCATTGGATAACGGTTTCTATTATTTATGATAAATTACAATAAACTCTATTGCTTTTTTACCTTAATGCTTGCTACGCTTACCTTCGGGGTTCAAGCGCAACATTTACGTTTACAAGCCCTCGAAAACAATCCTACATTGATTGAAGCACGGCAAGCTACACATAATATTACTGCTCGAAACAACCAAGTTTGTTCAATAGATACGTTGAGTCTTCCTTTCTTTGATGATTTTTCGGCGGAATATTCTATCTATCCAAATTGCGCTTTATGGCAAGATAATCATGCATTCGTCAATTTTGATATGGCTTCGAACCCTCCTTCGATAGGGGTGGCTACACTTGATGGCCTTTCACACGATGGAAGCCCTTACAATGTCTATGCTTCGGTTTCTGTAGGTTCGCCGGCGGATACGCTCAGTTCTCAGCATCTTGATATGTCAGGTAAATCAATTAGTGATCAAGTATATCTAAGCTTTTATTACCAAAAACAAGGTTTGTCGGATCGCCCTGAAGAACGGGATTCTTTAATTCTTGAATTTAAAGACAGCAGCGATGTTTGGAATTTAGTTTGGTCGGTGCCTGGTGTAGCAGATTCGCTATCTACCTTAGCTGTTCCGGTATTTCAGCAACACTATATTCTTGTCGATAGTGGGGCATATTTTTACAAAGGCTTTCAGTTTCGGTTTAGGAACTTAGCCTCTATTTCTGGCAATAACGATCATTGGCACCTAGACTATATTTACATCGATGAAAATAGGTCGAACAATGCAGATACATCTAATAGCAACTACGGAAGGTATTCAGATGTTGCGTTTACGCATCGCCCCAAAACTCCGCTCAAAAATAGTTATACTGCAATGCCATGGAAACATTTTAACAGCAATGATTCTTGGAACGACAGTCTTGTCATAGAAAATTTTAATCACAATGATTTATCCGGAGTAGCGACACTCGATCGCTTGTACGAAGTTGAAGAATCGGCACCAAACAGCAATCTCCTACTATCAGAAGCTATTCCTGCAGTAGCATCCTATTTGCCTAGCCCAAACAGTGATGACAAGGGTGGACACAGGCTCAACAATACTTTTAGCACCTCTTTTGTGCCGACCGAAAAAACAACCTTAAAATCTACGTATACCATTTTGGCACCTACAGGATTTCAAAACAATCCTATATTTTTTGACAACGACACGATTTGTACCTATACCGAGCTTGACAACTATTTTGCCTACGACGACGGTACTGCCGAAACAAGGGTCATTGCACAAGGTTTAGGAACAAAAGTAGCTGTAGAATTTGTAGCGGAGGTAAAAGATACCCTACAAGGTATTTATTTTCATTTACCTTACTTTACCAATCGCGATGCTCAATTAGATTTTATAAACGTAAAGGTTTGGTTAGATTCGTTGACGGGGCAAGAAGCATTTTCAAGAGATTTGTATCGTTTGCAGTATGTAGATGGGTTTAATGGTTTCTTTTTTGTTGAATTACTTGATTTTTCGGGGCAAAAAGTTTTGATACATTTAGAACCTGGTCAAAAATTTTATGTGGGCTGGCAGCAATCCTTTGGTCCTGAAGTACCGGTCGGTTTTGACAGAAGTACCGATGCCCGCGCCAAAACTTTTGTTGGAACAGGTTCTACTTGGGATACGATGAGTCTTGTAGGTTCGGTTATGATTCGTCCTTTATTGTGGGGCGATTCTTCCTTTACCTTAATTCCAATCCAAAACGTAGAAGTAACCAAGCCTCAATTGCTTTTATACCCTAACCCTGTCGGCAGCAAGGTTCAGTTTCAATTAAGTCATCCCGACCCTTTGCAGTCCTATCATTTGCGCATTGTTGATGCCTTTGGGCGTCTTGTGTATATGGATGATTATGTTCAAGTGCTTTCTACTGTCAATTATCCTGCAGGTATCTATTTTGTGAGTTTACTCGATGCAAAGGGGCAACTAATGGAACAATTGAAATTCTTAAAGCAATAATTAAATCGATAGAATTAAGAAGTTATGAAAGTAGATATTTTAGCTATAGGAGTACATCCCGATGATATTGAACTATCGTGTGGAGGTACCTTGCTCAGGCATATTGATATGGGCAAAAAAGTAGGCTTGCTTGATTTAACTAAAGGAGAATTGGGCACCCGAGGATCTGCTTCGATTAGAATGAAAGAAGCAGAAGAGGCTTCTAAATTGATGGGGGCAATTGTGCGCGGTAATTTAGGTATGGAGGATGGTTTTTTTGAATACAATCAAACTAATCTTCTCAAAATCATTCAGGTGATTCGTTTGATGCGTCCCGAAATAGTATTAATGAATGCCATAACAGACCGGCATCCCGACCACGGCAGAGCAGCTAAATTAAGTGCGGATGCATGCTATTATGCTGGGTTAGAAAAAATTAAAACAGAATGGGAAGGGATAAGCCAAGAAAAATGGCGACCCAAAGCGGCATATCATTACACACAAGACCGCTATATCAAACCAGATTTTGTTGTTGATATTAGTACATATATTGATCGTAAAATTGACATTATTATGTGTTACAAATCTCAATTTTACGATCCGAACTCGGAAGAGCCTAACACCCCAATTTCAGGCAAACATTTCATAGAGTCTATTAAAAGCAAAAGTATTACTTTCGGTCGTCCAGCATCCCTTGATTATGCGGAGGCTTTTACGGTTAACCGTACAATTGGAGTAAATAATTTATTTGATTTAGTATAAAACTCAAAAAGAATGACGTCAAAAGCGGTCTATCTAGGACAACTAAGGGTAGCATCTACTCATTTAAAATCAGGAGAAGTGATTATAAGTGACGCACCTACTGATAACAATGGGAAAGGACAGGCATTTTCTCCTACTGATATGGTTGCCAATGCTCTAGCAGCATGCATGTTAACCATCATGGGGATAAAAGCTATGCATGCCGGTATAAATATTGAACAAACAACAGCGCAGGTCCTCAAAACAATGGCGTCTAATCCCCGCCGTATATCTACAATCGAAATAAAACTGCAAATGACATCTGGTATCGAATCCAAATATCGTGCTATTTTACAAGCCGCTGCTCTTAATTGCCCTGTTGCTAAAAGTATCGACCCTGCTATAGAACAACGGGTGGAATTTGACTGGCAGTAAATCATATTTAGACCATAGATGATGAAAACTACATTGACTTTTATTCTTTCAGTTTTGTTGCTTTTCCAATGTTTCGAAAACAAGGCACAAACCAAAGATATCTTTAACGAAAATTTACCCAATAAAGATAATACAAAACCACCAAGTGGTATTATCATTGATTTTTCTTACGGGGTTCAGTTGCCTTTTGCCGATATGAATGAAAATTTTGTCTATAATTTTTCTTTAGGAGGAAAATTACAGTATATTTTTTCCAACAACCTCAGCCTTGGTTTGGTGGGGGATTATCAATTTGCAGATGAAGTCAAACAAGATATCCTATCTAATTTAAGAGAAGAAGAAGGGTTCTTAATTGATCGCTTTGGACAATTATCGGATGTACAACTAGGGCAAAGAGGATTTTTCTTAGGGGCCTCGGTAGCTTATCTGATACCAGTCCTCAAAAATTACAAACGTTCGGGTATAGAAGTTCGTTTTGAGGGTGGTTATGTGCAGCATTGGATTCGGATGGAAGTCTTGGGAGGCGAAGTCTTTGGTTTGTCCGGCGATTATTCCAAAGGATACGACCGAATGACAACAGGCTTGGCACTTAGGCAGTATATTGGCTATCGGCACCTCGACAAAAATCGTTTACTCAACTTTTTCGGTGGGTTTGATTTTATGCAAGCTTTTACCAAAAATCGTAGAGGTTTTAACTTTGATACCATGCAAGAGGACACCAAAAATAGGCTAGACATTTTGATAGGCTTTCGAGTAGGTGTTACATTGCCTATTTATATTTATACACCCGAAACACAAGAGGATATTCGCTTCTACTAATCTTTTGGGGGGCATTATGTACTCTAGTGCAAATCCCCCTAGATAAATACATTTTTAAGTAAGTAAATAATCAGCAACAGTTACTGCGGGAGTTTACTGTTTTATTGGGTTGTATTAAATCGCTAAAAATTAAGGACTTTTGAGGGTTAAAATGCTAACTGTTAATGCATGAAATTCATGTACTAATATTCCAATGGACTTATTTTTTACAGCAATCAAAGCCATTCAAATGCTCTTTAAATAAAGCCAGAAATATTGTTGTTTGTAGGATTCGAAGGTCCTTATCTTTACCATCTGAAAGTCAAAGGTAGGTGAAGGTTCATTTAAGAATGCTGATGACTTTTTAGTGCAAGCAAATTATTTAAAATAACATTAGAAAACAGCTTTGTAATTACGAAAATTTAGATGCTATATTTTCGTAACAATTGGGTATTGATACGGCACTTGATGTTTAATATTTGATTAATGGAAGCGGGGCTTCAGCATAATCTGCAAAAGGGCACTTAGACGAAGGGAAGATAAATGAGTCTGTAAACAAAAAACGCATAAAAAAAGCACCCCGAAGGGTGCATTAAAATTTAGTAAGATACATCGTGATGAACAGCGGAAAGAAACTCATTTTTGTAGGAAGCTTCTTTAAATTTGCCGCCAAAAGAAGAAGTGACCGTACTACTTGAGACATCTTTGATGCCCCTTGAAGAAACACACATGTGCTTAGCATCGATGTAAACAGCAACATCCTCTGTATTGAGGACTCTTTTTAGTTCCTCCATAATTTGAATACTTAAACGTTCCTGTACCTGCGGACGCTTGGCATAATGTTGCACCAGGCGGTTTATTTTGGACAGACCAATCACGTTACCATTAGCGATATAGGCAACATGTGCTTTACCATAAATTGGCAAAAAATGGTGTTCGCAGGTGGATTGTAAAAGAATATTTTTCTCAATCAGCATTTCGTTGTACTGATATTTATTGTCAAACAAAGCTACTTTTGGTTTGTTTTTGGGATCAAGGCCGCTAAATATTTCTTTGACGTACATTTTAGCTACTCGATAAGGGGTCCCTTTTAGGCTATCATCGCTAAGGTCTAAACCTAGGGTCTCCATGATTGTTTTAAAATTATCTTGAATTTTAGCGATTTTTTCATCATCAGATAAATCGAATGCGTCGGGTCGGAGTGGTGTATCTATTGAAGTAAGGAGGTGTTGATCACCTATTTCTTCATAAATTTCGATGGACTCTTTGTCTAGCAAAGAGATATTTCCATTTTTCATTTGTGGTCGGTTTAAGGGACAAAATAGTCCGGGTTAAAAAATTGAACAAGGGTGTGATTGAAATGGGTTTTGTAAAAGATTAATATTTCGGATTGCTCAATTATACTAACAATAATCTAAAAAAATAGTTCAAGTTGAAATTAAAAACAAACAGTTAGGTTAAATAGCTGTCTAAAAGAAAGATGTTATATGCAGAAGACTTGAGGCTGTTTTGGAATGATGTAAATTTACAAAAATTATAACGAAATAGCTTGGATTGTTGATAGAGTTTCCGCATTTTGTAGTTAAATCAATTAAAAAGGACAATTTGTCGCCTAACAACTAACTTATCTACCTGTAAAGCAGTTGATTAAAATAGTTCAGTAGCGCTCTTATTGTTTGGCCTTGAACCTTCATAGTATTATGTTTAGAATAATTTCAGGATTCTTATTTTTCGTTATATCTCTGCAAATTCAAGCTCAGAACGGTATCCCTCAAAGTGCGGGTGCCAGGGGTGCTGCAATGGCGAATACTAGCCTTACCTTTACCGATATTAATAGTATTTTTAGCAATCAGGCAGGTCTAGGTTTTCTCGAAGAACTGTCGTTTACTGTTTTTGGGGAAAGACGATTTTTAGTGGCTGATGGCCTTAATTCTTTTTTATTTGGTGCTGCATATCCGCACCAAAAAATAGGCACCGTGGGATTGTCTGTACATTATTTCGGATATGGGCCTTACAATGAGCAGAAAATTGGTCTTTCCTACGCAAGGAAATTATTTAAGCGCTTATCAATTGGTGCTCAATTTAATTACATAGGCACTCGTTTTGGCAATAATTACTATGGCAGCGCACATACCTTTACCTTTGAACTGGGAGTTTTGGCCAAAATAAGCAAACAATTACATATAGCGGCACATGTTTTTAGTCCTGCGCGCATCGAATTGCCAAATGGAGAGTCCTTGCCTTCTGTATTTAAAATAGGTATAGCCTATCTTCCTTCCTCAAAATTGCGGTTGACAGCCGAGGTTGAAAAAGATTTAATACAACCGTTTAATGCTAAATTTGGTATAGAATATCAAGTCATTGAAGTTTTGTACATACGTGCAGGAGTTGCTACAACGCCAGTAGTAGCTTCTTTTGGATTAGGCCTTAAAATCAAGGCATTACGTATTGATATAGCGACTAGTTATCATACGACACTAGGTTTAAGTCCATCTTTGTCGGTTAGTTATGCGCTTGCTTCTAGTTCTACAAAACCTAAGGAAAAATAAATTAAATGTATCTTAATTGGCTATACCTATTCATCAATAAAGGGGCAAATTTACTTTTGCTAGTGTTTATTACGTCTTGGTGTTTTGCTCAAAACAAACAAGATAAATCGGTTCAAGAAGCAGAAGTTTCTAATTCAACTCAGTTTCTGATAGAGAACATAGTGGCAGATAATGATGCAGAGGACTTTGATTTTGACACCCAATTTGAATACTTAGAAGCCTTTCAAAAAAACCCCTTAGATTTAAATCAGGCTAATGAACAGCAATTAACCGATTTTGGTTTGTTAACAGCGATTCAAATTCAGGCTTTACTGCTTTATCGAGAACGCTTCGGCCAAATCTTTTCGCTTTATGAGTTGCAAGGAGTTCCTACCTTTGATTTGAGAACAATTTTAAGACTAAGTCCTTATGTCCAGGTAGAAAAATCCAAGGCCCTCGAAAAATTGAATTTTAAACGAATGTTTAAATGGGGGCGGCATCAAATATTTGCACGTTATCAACGTATTTTAGAAACTCAAAAAGGCTTTAGGCCGCTCCAACCCGGCGAAACCGGAACCCGCTATTTGGGGTCAGCAGATAAACTATATCTGCGTTACAAAATGTCTTATAAAGATCGCATGAGTTTAGGTTTGACGATGGAAAAAGACGCAGGGGAAGAATTTTTTACGGGTTCTAACCAACAAGGCTTTGATTATTATTCAGGCCATTTTTATCTAAAACAAGTAAGTAAAAATATTCATTCGATTGCCCTCGGAGATTTTCAAGTCTATTTTGGGCAAGGTCTTACAATTTGGGGAGGCTTTGGAACACGAAAAGGAGCACAAGTACTCAATGTTAAACGGATGTCTTTGCCGATTCGCCCTTATTCTTCGGTTAACGAAGCTTTATTTTTGCGAGGTGCAGCAGCTAATTTCCAATTTCTACCTGAAAATAACTTAGAAATAACGGTATTTGGGTCCTATCGAACAAGAGATGCCAACCTTAAATCAGCTATTGATTCATTAGTAGAAGATTTGGATGTAGAAATTAGTTCGCTACAAGAAATAGGATTTCATCGTACAGCTTCGGAGATAGAAGATGAAAATGCTATTGGAATGGTAACCTCTGGCGCAAGCCTGCGGTATAAAGGTAAATTTTGGCATGTAGCAGGAAACTTTGTACACAATTACCTAAGTAACCCATTGGTAAGGGACAATACCTCCTTGTATCAAAAATATCAATTTTCGGGCAATCAAACCGTCAATGCAAGCCTTGATTATTCGTTTAGGTATCGCAATCTTCAGTTTTTTGGCGAAACAGCTATCAACGAAAAGGGCGGATTAGCTACTATAAATTCTATTTTAGCCGATCTAGACCCTAGAGTGAGTTTTGCACTGGTGCATCGCTATTATGCGCCACAATATTATACGCTTAATGGCAATGCTTTTGGAGAGTCTTCGGACGCATCAAATGAATCAGGCCTTTATTTTGGCCTAGAAACACGTTTGGGGAAAGGAGTTAAGTTCAGCACCTATTTTGATTTTTTTCAATTCCCTTGGCTTCGATTTCAAACAGATGCCCCAAGTCGTGGCTATGAAATTTTTGGCAAACTTGATTATGCCCCCAACTATTATCTAAGTACTTATCTTCAATATAGGTTCGAACAAAAAGACCGTAATTTGTCGGGAAACACCACTAATATTGATCAACTTATTAAACACAATCGGCATAACTTGCGCGCACATTTAGCCTACGATGTATCGAGTCAATTTTCTATACGATCTAGAATTGAGTTTTCTTTTTATCAAAACCAATCATTCAATAAAGGTTTTGTCATTTACCAGGATTTAATTTTTAAGCCCAAAAAAATCCCTCTGAAAATACAAACAAGACTTGCCTTTTTCGATACCGACAACTACGACACCCGTATTTATGCCTTCGAGAATGATGTGTTATACGCTTTTTCTGTTTTACCTTATTACGGACAAGGATTACGCTATTATTTTAATGTAAGCTACAAAATTAACCGAAACTTCAGTCTGTGGCTACGCTTTTCACAAACCTACTTTACCGATCGTTCTGTTATTAGTTCGGGCCTTAACGAGATTGATGCAGCGACGCGTTCCGAAATAAAAGTGCAAATACGGGCCAAGTTTTAGGGCTGTCTTGCAGCAAATTATTGGCTTGTACTACAGCGGTCTTATAAATGCTTAAGTCATGTGAATCAATTTGTTAAATCGTGGTGGAGTAGATATTCAGCGGCTAGTGGCTGTAAGTTTTGCACCGTCTCTTTAATGTCTTCTTTGAGGTATAAAGCTATCATTCACACGCCCTTTTAAACAAATAGTTATTTGCGCAAATAAGTTTATTTGTCAAAATTATACATAATAAAGCTGTACTGAACACCTCATAGTGTTAGTTTCAGAAAATAGCCCCTGTCAAGTAGCACATTTTAGTATTGAAAAGTACCACTAGTGGATGGTTTTAGGCAAATAAGGTAAGGTGTTGCCAACTGACCGACGAATAATCTAGTTGAAAGCTAAACTTTTGCTGTTCGGCATGACGGTAGTCGATTGCTTCTGATGACAAAGAAAGACAAAAAGAATCATTTTCTTGACGCCAAAATAGCTTTTCTTTTCGAAGTGGGTCTTTGTCAATAGAGGGGGCATTCATCAAAAAATCTACAAGCCATGTGCAGTTAAACCATCCTGTGGTTTCGACAGAACAATCATGAATTGTTTGTTCGGTAAAATCAGAGCGGAATGATTCAGATAATGCAGGAATTACCTGGTCTTGGTATTGGAAATTTCCTAAGTACTGAAACTTGTAGTCAGAAAGTTTTTTGCCTGCTAGGTCTTTAAAACTATGCGGCGTCTCAGGCGTACTGAGTTCTTTCCAATGCAGAGATAAAGTAAGATTGGGAATTTCAGTTTCTAGTTGTAAACAAGATAAAGATTGATGTTGCTTTATTAATTCAAATACATCAAAATAGCCAGTACTCAAAACTTTGTTGAGATTTAGGCGCTCAGAGGAGAGTAAAATTTGATTCATAGTAGGAATATTGGGAAATTAATTAACTAAATATACCAAAAATTATATCAAATTTAAAAATATGGATCTTTTATTGCTGTAATTAGCTAATTTTTAAGCTTTTATTCCAAAAGTAATAAATTACAACCCCTCAAATCAGATACATCACTACGTCCGTGCAAACTAAAATTACCCGATTCGTATTTTCTACCTAAGTCGTCTGTTGCGACAAAACTACATGTATCAATATTGAGTAAGTCGACAACATTTACAGCCCCGACTTTGCCTAGCGTGGCCATACAAAAAGGGTCGTTGATTTCTCGGATATAGACCTGCATGGTAGGGCAGGGCGTAAAAATACCATCTTTTTTAGAATAGGCCTGCGACAATAATTCTGTCATCCCATATTCTGAATGTATTGAAGTTTGTTTAAATCCCTTTTTTAGAGTCGTGTGTAATTGTTCTTTGGTCATTTCCTTGCGTCTACCTTTCATCCCGCCGGTTTCCATAACCACTAAGCGTTCTAATTGTAAGTCATAGTCTTGAATCAAATCCAAAAGGGCATAGCTAACACCTACCAATAAAATATTTCTGTTTTCTTTGGCGCTTAAGCTCAACACTTCTTTGAGTTGTTGCGTATTATAAAGAAAAAAACCACTTAGAGGATGCTTGCTATTTTTGATAAATGCATCTATCATAAAAATTAGCGAAGACCCTTTGCGTTCAAGATAGGAGGGGAGTAGTGCTAGTACGATATAATTTTCGAGTGGACCATATTGTTGCTCAAAAAATCGACAGCTATTTTCTCTATACCATTCGGCCGATTTTAGATGGTGTGTACTAGTTGTAGTTTGTGTAGTGCCACTACTACTAAAGACATGACTAGTAGTCCACTGACCCGTTTTTATCTGTTTCGACTTAAAGAATTGAATGGGCAAAAAGGGAATGTCTTCAATTTGTTGAATGTTTTTGTTGGAAAGACCAAGTAAATTTATGAATTCTTGGTAAAGAGGGTTATTTTGTTTTTGGTATTCAAAAACTTCTAAGGCTACCGCTTCAAAAGAATGCGTATCGACCTTGCGTATGGCTTCTTTGATTTGTTGGTAGTTGTTTTTCATCCCTAATATATCGTTATAGTGTATGACTACAAATTTACTATCTTTTTTTATCCTTTTGTATTCCTGTATGTTTTTTTCTTGTAAAGAACGTTTATCTTCTGTGCCCTATATCGAGTATGTTTCTGTTTCTCAAACTTACCTACAACAAAATGCACAAGATTCTGTATTTCTGAGCTTTTCTTTCGAAGATGGGGATGGAAACATAGGATCTGATACTTTTAACAATGTTTTTGTCTCA
This sequence comes from uncultured Aureispira sp., assembly GCA_905480485.1. Lineage (GTDB taxonomy): Bacteria > Bacteroidota > Bacteroidia > Chitinophagales > Saprospiraceae > Aureispira. The sequence continues at coordinate 15,386 of CAJQQM010000066.1, read as the reverse complement.
GATTCAAGAACTGGATTGAATATTGCTAGTTTTAAAATACCTGCTTCTTTGGGACTAAACCCCAACAATAACAAAAGTAGTGGTGTTGTATCTATATTGCTTTTTGCGCCATGTTGTATTTACCCGGATAGTTCATCTTGTTATGTACAGCCCTTGTTTCCGAATCGTACTATGCAGTTTGAAATTCAAATTGTTGATAATGAAGGTAATTACAGTAATCGAATTAATAGCGAAATCATAACTTTAGATTGCACATCCTAGCATTTTAAACTTAGTAACGATAACTATGAAATATATATTTTTAATTGGAATTTTGGCTTTTTCTTTATTAACCTGGACAAGTTGTGACAAACCCCCGATTTACGATGACACACCTACGATTGAATGGGTTGGTTTCTCAGAGGATACAATTAGACAATTTAATGGTATTGTTACCTTTGAAATAGGCTTTACGGACGGCGATGGTGATTTGGGTAGAGACAACGATACAACAAGTCATATTATCATTGTAGATACGCGAAGAACACCTAATGACACCTTGTTTTACCAGATTCCTACAATCGAACCACAAGGCGTGGTGAGTGGTATTTCTGGGCAGATAGATGTAACGATGTCTCAGCTTTGTTGCATCAACCCGAGCAATCCTTTAATTCTTTGTCAGGATGTTGCTGATTTTTACGATCCTGTTGTCTTCAAAATTCGTATCAAAGACATTGCCGGTCGTTGGTCGAACGAAATAGAGACCGCTCCTTTGTATATTCAATGTTTCAACGATTAATTAGGGCTTTCTTCACAATAAAATATTCGGACAAAAAATCGCGCATCCAAAGCGCCTAATGCTTTTGCAACTGTTGGTGTCAAAACTATCAGTGCGTCTTTAGTGAAAGAATTTTGAGGTTTAGTGGCTACCACTTTTGCATACAAAAAACGTTTTGTCATAGGGTTGTCGATGCGTATATATTTTCCCTTCTTGACAATTGAACTCATGACATATAGTTTGTTTTTGGAAGAAAGTTGCATCTGTTTATCCCAACATGCAATTCCTTCAGCGAGTTGTTCGTTCCGGCCGTTGTAAGATGCTTTGTATAGTTTTTGGTTGCGTTGACTTTCTTCTCCTAAAAGGCCGCTCAAACCTTGGTTGGCCTGTAAACTATCCGGTATCCCACGGGCATTAATCCATGCTATCTTAAGGTGCATGCCTTCGTTTAAGGCATTGTCAGATAAAGCATTTCTTCCCTTTAATTCCTCTACGGGTATCTGAAAATGTATTTTAGCAACACGATAAAGTGTTTCCTTGGGTTTGACTTTATAATAAATAGGGAGGTAATTAGACGGGTTTTGTGTTGCGTCTTGATCAATTAATAGCGCTGCACGAAGCATAGGAACTCTTATGATTTGACCAATTTTAAGGTCGTTTACTTCCAAGCTAGGATTGTTAAAATAAAGCTCAGATATTTTAACAGAATAAAACGTACAAATAGCATACAACGTTTGACCTTTTTTAAGTCGGTGTCTTAAATAGCGTTGTCCATTGATCACTTCAACGAATAAGCTATCGTTTACACTAAATTTCAAGGCTGTATTCTGTAGGTCCTGAGCTTGTGTATCTTTCAAAAATAACAAACTAAAAATGTATAAAAGGGCTATTATAGGCATAGCATAGGTTATATTTCTGATAAATTAAATTTAGTCGCCGCAGTTTACTTTTATTTCAACCCTTCGATTGATCGGATTGCCATTAGGGTCTAGGGGTTGTTTAGGTCCGTACCACTCATAATTGATGCGGTGCTGTTTGATACCATACATGGATAACCACCGTTGAATTTTGACAACTCGTGCTTTGGATAATTCCATATTAAATTCTTCAGACCCAAAAATATCAGTATGTCCATACAAATTAAGGGTAGACTTCGGATGTTCTTTCATATAATTAAACAATATGAAAAGTGTCCGGTTGGCAGCAATCATTCCTTTGAATTTTATTGAATTATCGTGAAATTTTATCTTATCTAAAACTAACATTTCACCACAATTAATATCGCTTTGTGAACCTAAACGGCTTACGGAAAAGGACGATTCTACTGGTTTGACCTCTTTTAGGGCAATAATTTGTCTTGTGGCTGTTTCGATTGTGTCGGGCTCGGGTTCGGGTTCGGGTTTAGGCTCGGGTTTCGGTTTAGGCTTCGGCTTCGGCTTCGGTTTCGGCTTTGGCTTTGGCTTGATATTTACACCGTATTTCTTTTGGAAATCAGATACTTTTTTTTCACTATCTTTAGTATTGCCCAAATCATCATCATTCCAGGTTTTGAGTTTAACTCTAAAACAATTAAAATGATTCTTATTGTATTCTTGCCCAGAGCCTTCTATCAAATCTACTACCTTGATATTATTGGGAAGGCGATCAAAATGAACCTCGCAGCTAAATACTGTAAACCCAATCCCATCTAATGCCAGGACACTGTAGGGCGCAGACCGTACCCTCGATTTCATCAGACGACCATTGCGGCGTACATCTCTAATTTCTTTTAAATAGAAATTTTTACGAACATCTCGACCTTTTAAATACCAAGGGTGTTTGCCACCAGGAGGATAGAAAATAGCGCTAGTAGATTTGCCACTTTTGCAAACAAATCGAAAGTAAAAAATTGTTCTGTCTTTAGTGTACTCAATTTTGTCAATTATGTAATCATCTTGCCACTTTCTGTAAACGGGCTTATGATCAACATAGTCTTTAGACTGGCCCAAAGAAGTTTCTATGAAAAAAGCACCAATTATTAAAACAAAAATGAAGCTGTAATTAATTTTCATGCTAGGAAAATAAAAAAGATATAGTAGTATTTTATGGATTTATGCAATTAGCGGTGTCCTATAGGTCAATAATCTAACAAATTAAACCAACAGTTTTGAATAATGTCAACGTTATATTTAGTGCAATTCTTGTTCCATGCTTTGTTAAAGAAGTCTAAATTTAGTGTTAATCGGCTAAAAAAGCAGTTATAGCACTCAAAAATGCAGTTGGTTGTGCAGCATGAACCCAATGTCCGGCGGCATCTACTGTTGAAAGCTTGGCTTTTGGAAAATATTTTAAATAATTATCCCATTCGTCTACTAAGATATAATCGGATAATGCCCCGCGCACAAATAAAGTTGGGCCATCAAATTGAACAGACGCTAGACTATTGCTGAGAATATGTGTATAGGCTTGATGGATGACCGATAAATTCATACGCCAAGTATATTTTCCGGTAATTTTGTGTAGGTACAAATTTTTGAGAATAAATTGTCTTACAGCAGCATCTTCAATCCAAAGGGCTAGCTGTTCGGCAGCTTCTTGTCTAGATTTTAATTGTTCTGGTTTTAAATTTAGTAGGCCCTTAAAGATGGTTTGATGGTTGCCTTGGTAGATTTTTGGGGCAATATCAACCACTATTAATTGGTCTACCATATCTGGCTGTTCAACGGCAAAATGCATGGCTACTTTTCCACCCATTGAATGTCCAATTATATGGGCTTTATAAATCCAATTGTTTTCCATAAAAAGCCGTAAATCATCTGCCATTATTTCGTAACTAAAAGCATCGGAGTGCGGTGACCTACCGTGGTTGCGTAAGTCTACAATAAACACCATATAGTTTTCAGCTAGTTTTTTGGCGATGCTTTGCCAGTTATCTAAGGTGCCGAACATCCCATGAAGAATTATGAGGGGTTGTCCACTTCCAAAAACTTTGAAATTTAGTTCCATATTTGTCTAAAAGGATGAGGTTGTTAATCCCAGTTGTCAAGATGTTCCAAAACTTGTTGTCTGTTCCATCTTTTTTTGGTTCCGCCAAATATAGTGTAAATTCCTGGCATATCTGTTTTAATTCTTAATTGAGATGCATCAGGTATGTTTTGTCGGCTATTGAAGAGATGACTAAATCCAAGAGAATGGGTACTCAGTATTTTATTTTTAGCATATTTGTGATATATGATTAAATCATCGTATGCCCATTCTATATTACCTTGTCCTACTACACTAAAGCTGGTTTCGGCCTGAACATAATGACCAGTAGCAGTAAAGGTATCGGCAATGTGTACGGTCGTAACAGGGCAAGGGGCTACAATTTTAAGGCTTCTTTTACTTCCTATAATTAAGGCTCTTTTTTTGGGGTGAAAACAAGCAGTTTTTGCTGCATAAGCATGCGGCGTTTCAGTGCAAAGAAGTGCTTGAGGGTCGTTGAGGTCCCACAAGTTTACTTGATGTCCATTTAGCATAAACATGGCTCCTTTTGGGCTAAAGGTACAGGTTGTTGCTGTGTTTTTGTGGAATTGTCCAATGTAGTTGAGTTGTTCTATATCTGCAGAAATCGAAAAAAAACGTCCTTTCTTACCGATGTTTGAAATAAGAGAACCGTTAGGTTGTAAACTTAAGCTATTAAAAGCAAGTTGACTGCTTTTGGATACTTTAGTTTTAAGAACCGTTTGTTCAATGTGCTGGATTGCAGTTTCAAATGATTTTTGGCGAATAAGTTTTAAGCTTTGGGCGTCATAAATATTTAATTCTCCACGGCAATTGGCAATCATCAGATGTTCACCCTCTTTACTAAAAACAAATGGATAGTTTCCTTCACATTTACGGTAACTGAAATCGTTGGGAATTTTATTTTTGCTGGCTAAAATATCGCCAGTGACTGGATCGATAATAATCAGTTTTTCCTCCTCTTTGGCAATGCATTTGTTTTCATCAAAGCCATGGTTCTGATACCAAATAGCAAGCTGCGTTCCTTGAGGGTTGTACACCATTTTGTAGGGGTATAGAGTGGTATTATCCACAACATCTGCCAAGTAATATGCTTCATAACATTCAGGCGTTTGTTTAAGGTGTAAACTAATTTGACCATTTTTGCAATTCCTAATTTCTAATTGTTTGGTAGCAGTTTTGATGTAATTATAAGTGATCGCTAAAGTAGTTCCGTTCGGACTTACTTCAAAGTTGGCAACTTGTTCGTACTCTAATTTTATTTTCCATATTTCTTTGAAATTATCTATGGAGAGGGCATAAAGAAAGCCATTGTTGTCAACAACATACAGGCGATTCTTACCGTCGGATTGCAAATGCTTGATTCGACCGAAGTTTCGAGGATCCGATAGTTCAAAATTAGCCAAGCATGCCCAATTGTATTTGTCTTTCCCTAAGGGAGAAAAAGTCGATTTGTCTGTGGTGAATAGTTGATGTTGTAGTTGCGCGGGGAGCGATACACAACTAAAACACAGCCACAGGCATGTCCAAATTTGGTAGTGGTGTAGAATGCTTTTCAGGACTTCTAAATGGTTAAAATAGTGAATAATACTTAGGCAGCGTATTAATAAATGAATCTAGACTAATACAGTCCATCCTATTAAGTTGAGCTGCGAAAAAAATATGCTCTTAATATGACAGCATTTGATTAAACATTTGCTGATAATTTTAGTTTTACGTTATATTGGTATATTTGTTTAGAAAGAATACCACATTGATTTAGCATTCGGAAATATATAATAAATTTATGGGATATAAAAGTTTGGCACACTGCGCAAAGGATTTAGAAAAACACGGGATGTTGTTAAGAATCAAAGACGAGGTAGACCCTAATTTGGAGATGGCCGAAATTCATCGCCGTTTTTTTGAGTCAGGAGGTCCTGCATTGCTTTTTGAAAATGTGAAGGGAAGTCCTTTCCCTGCTTTATCCAATTTGTATGGAACCTTTGATCGTACCCGATTTTTATTTCGAAACGAGTTAGAGAAGGTCCAAAAAATTATAGAACTCAAGATTGACCCAATTCAGTTGATCAAAAAGCCATCTCGTTATTTATTATCACCGTTTCACGCCCTGTCAGGATTACCGCGCAAAGCAAGGTTCTCTAGGCCTATAGCCTTTGGCAAAACTAGTATTGATCAATTGCCACAGGTCAAATCTTGGCCCGACGATGGTGGAGCATTTGTTACCTTACCGCAAGTGTTTTCTATGGGGCCCGATTCCAAAGATATCATGAAGTCCAACTTAGGGATGTATCGAATACAATTGTCTGGCAATGATTATTCTATGAATGAAGAAATTGGGCTGCACTATCAACTTCATCGAGGTATTGGTGTTCATCACAAAGCCTACAACAATTCATCGGAGGCATTCAAAGTATCAATATTTGTAGGGGGGCCACCTTCTAATGCGTTTTCGGCTATCATGCCATTGCCCGAAAACTTATCAGAACTTACGTTCGCGGGCTTACTCAACGGCCGTCCTTTTCGTTACTTTCAACAAGACGGCTATACTCTCTCTGCAGATGCTGATTTTTGCATTACTGGCACTGTTTTAAAAGATAAAAAGAAAATGGAAGGCCCCTTCGGCGACCATTTAGGTTACTACAGTTTGGCGCATGAATTTCCTGTAATGAAAGTAGATAATGTATACCATCGCAAAGATGCTATATGGCACTTTACAGTGGTCGGTCGGCCTCCTGCAGAAGACTCTAGTTTTGGTTATCTAATTCATGAATTGGTCAAAGAATTGGCCCCTCAAGAATTTCCGGGTCTCATAGATGTCAATGCGGTGGATGCAGCCGGGGTACATCCTTTGTTGTTGGCTATAGGCAGCGAACGTTATATGCCTTTTAGAGAGCAGAAGCCGGAAGAATTGTTAACGATTGCCAACCATTTACTCGGAAAAGGGCAAACTTCTTTGGCTAAATATTTATTTATAGCAGACCAAGCCGATGACCCTAGTCTAGATACACACGATGTACGAAAATATTTTCACCATCTACTGGAACGCATCGATTTGTCTAGGGATTTGCATTTTCAAACCAAAACCACTATTGATACGCTTGATTATTCTGGAGAGGGTTGGAATCAAGGGTCTAAAGTAGTCGTTGCTTGCTGTGGTGCCCCTAAAAGAACCCTCAAGGCAAGTTTACCCTCCAACTTAAAGCTGCCTGCGGGTTTCTCTAACCCACAGTTTGTCCAAAAAGGAATATTGGCCTTGCAAAGTCCGAGCTATAACGATCGAAAAACTGCTTTAAACGATATTGAACAACTCAAAGCTGCTCTTTCGGCCGATGATTTTGAGCACATCCCAATGATTGTTCTTACGGAGGATGCCTCTTTTTTGTGCCAAACCCTCAACAATTTTGTTTGGGTTACCTTTACCCGTTCTAACCCCTCTTATGATTTGCACGGTTTAGATAGTTTTTATGATAACAAACATTGGGGTTGTCGGTCCTTAATCATAGATGCACGTGTCAAGCCGCATCATGCCCCGCCCCTAATTGTTGACAAAAAAGTCAGTCAACAAGTCGATAAGTTGTTTAGAAAAGGAGGTTCTCTATATGGTAGTATTAGCTCCAAAACTTAATAATTTTTTTGAATTATCTAAAAAAAAGAAAATTCTGTACTAAAATAAAGGGTAGGATTCTTATATTGTTGTTGTATTTTAGACTCGTATTCAACAACACATTTACTATACGACGGAAGCTAATGGTAGTGGCTTGCACAGTGTTTCTTTCTTTTTTTTGTAGCCGGTTACAGCTTCCAAACAATGATTTCGCCTAGTTTTTAATCCTTATATCCAGCAATTCTACTATGAAAATTTTATCAACACAGCAAACCAGGGAAGCCGATGCTTACACCATTAGCAATGAACCTATATTGTCCATTGATCTCATGGAAAGAGCAAGCAAAGCTTTTGTCGATTGGTTTGTCCAAAAGTTCCCTTTACCAAAAAACGAAATGGTTAGTGTAATTTGTGGAAAGGGCAACAACGGGGGAGACGGTATGTCGATTGCTCGTCAGTTGGTCGACAAATCCTATGATGTTGCTGTCTTTGTTTTAGATTTGTCCGACAAAAAAACAGATGATTTCAAAACCAACCTTGAACGGGTTCACCAACTAAAAGACTTGGGTAAGATAAGCCTTAATTACGTGCAATCTGTTGATGAAATGCCTGTGTTTGGAGAAGAAGAAATTTTGATTGATGCTATTTTAGGATCGGGCTTGAGTCGCCCCGTGGTCGATGAAATGGCGGAGATATTAAGCTTTCTGAACGAATGCAGCAATACGATGATTGCAGTGGATATACCCACTGGAGTATTTTCGGACATGCCTACAACGGGTACTTGTATTGAGGCAGATTATACCTTTGCTTTCGAATTTCCCAAGTTGTCTTTTTTCTTTCCAGAAAACTACCATTGCGTTGGTAACTTTGTGTATGAATCGATTGGTCTCAACCAAAAGTTCATAGAATCAGCTGATTCTCCTTATTTTTATTTAACAGCTAATTTGGTTAAGCAAATATACAAACGTAGGGACAAATTTGCCCACAAAGGCGTTTTTGGCCATGCACTTTTGATAATGGGCAGCTACGGCAAAATGGGAGCCGCTATTTTGGCAACCAAAGCCTGCCTTCGCGCCGGTGTCGGCTTGGTGACCGTTCATGTACCGACTTGCGGCTATGAAGTAATGCAAACCTCAGTACCCGAGGCAATGGTTAGTTTAGACGAAGACCGATTTATATTTACCAAAGTGTATGATTTGCCAAAGTATACTACTATAGCAATTGGCTGTGGTTTAAGTACCAAAAACAGAACCCGGAATGCCTTGTGTTATTTATTAAAGCATATGGACAAACCAACTGTATTGGATGCAGATGCGTTAAATATCTTAGGTCAAAGTCCCGATTGGTTTGAATATATCCCAAAAGGTTCGATTCTCACTCCCCATCCTAAAGAATTTGAACGGATGTTTGGCAGGGCCTCTGACAATTTTGAACGCAATCAATTACAGCGATCGAAAGCACAAGAATTTGGCGTGTATATCATTTTAAAAGGAGCGAATACTTGTATAGCTACTCCTGATGGCACTTGTTATTTTAATTCAACAGGTAATCCGGGTATGGGTACGGCCGGTTCAGGTGATGTGCTAACCGGTATCCTTACAGGCTTGCTTGCCCAAGAGTACAATCCTTTAGAGGCCTGTCTTTTGGGGGTATATATTCACGGTTTAGCGGGGGATATCGCTGCTGCTGAACAAAGTGAAGAAAGCCTTACTTCCGGCGATCTTGTACGCTACCTAGGTAAGAGTTTTATGCAGATTTCAAATTCTTAAGTAGTAATAGTATCTTCTAGTCGAGTAATGCTGCACCTTCTTCACCAACAAGTGAACCAATAGCAATACCCATTCCTCCCATTCTAGCAGCTACGACTAGGCGATCAGATACCCGTTCAATGATCGGATTCTTCGCGGTCCCTACTCCTAAAATACCACTCCACCATCGACTAATTTCTACCTTTTGATAAGGAACAATAATATGCTTTAAAATATCGATTAGATAGTCTTGTATTTTTTCTGAAAATCCAAATTGGTCGGTTGTTTCGCCGGCTTTATCTAGGTGTCTAGCCCCCCCTAACAATACACGATTATCGATGTCTCTAAAATACACATAGCCGCGTAAATAATGGAAACAGCCTTTGAGTTTGAGGCCTTTTATGGGCTCGGTGATCAATACCTGGTTTCGGGCAGGCTTAATCGCTAAATTAGGCAATAGTTGCTGCGCAAATCCGTTGGTAGCAACTATTACTTGTTGACTCTGAAATGACCAACCTTGAGTAGTTTTAACCTGAACACAATGCGCCGTTTCTTCGATGGCCACAATGCTCAATCCGTTATATATTTCAATCCCTTTTTCCCGAGCGAGCTTTAACAGCTGTTGCATCATTTTACCCGTATTGATTTGGCCCTCTGATTGGTTCCAGATAAGCTGTTGACTGTGGGCAAGGCCAAAATCCTTAATTTTTTCATGAGCCGTTGCAAAGGTGTTTTTGACGCCCGTAATAGCTTCTATTTGTCGATTAAAAGGGGCTATATGCGCTTGACAAGCTTGATATAAAGCTTGATCTTGTTCGCCAAACACCTCAAAATTTCCGTGCTGAAAATAATCCATACTCTCTGTACCGATACGTTGTTTTAAGCGCTGAAGACCTAGCCAACGTTTTTCCAAAACGGACCATACAAGATCTTCAGACTGACCTTTTAAGTCGTCTATAAGTTCTGATACCGAGCCAAAACAGGAAAAACCAGCATTCTTGGTACTAGCACCCGTTGGAAGTGTTCCTCGTTCTGCAATAATCACCTTTTTGGAAGGATGTTTTTCTTGAATAGTTATTGCGGCATTTAAGCCTACAATTCCACTGCCAACTACGAGTACATCAATATCTTTGAAAAAAGATTGGTATTCCCAATAGCTTAAATTCATCTGTAAAGGATTAAAAGTTGATTTGAATTAAGATTAGATGGACGTGCGTATTAGACATGTATCGATAATTTTTACTTTATTAAGTGGTGATTACGCTAAAATTTTAATAATCATTTCTCGTAACAATTCACCGGGAGTAAAATTAACATTATTAACTCCTTTAGAACGAAGGTCATAATCTTTGAGGGTCGCAATTACATTCTCTAGTTGCGCACGGTCGTACTGACGTGCAGCATTTATATAGTCTCCGACAAAAAACTTATTGACGCTTAAAGTAGTCGCTATATCTTGATTAGAACTCCTTAACATAGATTGGCAAATGTACACTTTACTAAAATAATTGTATAGTGTAGCGGTAATCATAGGTAAGGGATGATTTTTGGGATTGGCAATAAAATATTTTACAATCAAAAAACTTTTAAATTGATCTCTTTTACCCAAGGCATTTTGAAGCTCAAAAACATTGAAGTCTTTGCTGATGCCTATGTTTCGTTGAATGATATTTTTGTCAATAGCTCCACCTTTAGGCAAATTAAGGGTCAACTTGTTTAACTCATTCGATATTTTAGACAGATTCGTCCCTAAGTATTCGGCCAATAAAGAAGTAGCTGCAGGTTTGATGTGAATATTTCTGTCTTTAAGGTAGTTGTTTATCCAGTTGGGCACTTGATTTTCATAGAGTGGTTTGGATTCAAAAAGACAAGTTTTAGCCGATTTTTTTAGGATACTGGCATATTTTTTTCGACCGTCGAGTTTTTTGTGCTTGTGCGCAAAAACCAAAATCGTACTGTCAAGTGGCTGCTCGAAATAAGCTTCAAGTTTATCTAATGTTTTGAGTTCTTGAGCTTCTTTGATGATAACGACTTGCTTGTCGGACATTACAGGATATCGACGGGCGGAGTCTAAAACTGTTTTGTAATCAATATCTTTGCCGTAAAGAATGGTTTGATTAAATGCTTTTGCTGATTCATCTAAGGCATTCGCTTCGATGTGGTTGCAAAGTTCGTCAATATAAAAACTCTCTTCACCATGTAGGAAATAGATTGGAAAGTATTCTTTCTTTTGAAGACTTGCCATTATTTGATGAAATGATAAAGATTTTGCCTTGGCCATTATTTATTGAATTTTCTAGGACGAATATACTATATTTATACCTGCTTTTCTAATTCGCAATTCTTAATTTTGTAAATTGGTATCCCTAGACTGAATCACGGTAAGCGCTGCTTCGCCTAATCAAATTCTAGCAATTATTTAGACCTCTTTAAAAATAAAAAAATATGCATAAGTTATGGTTTGTTTTATGGATTGTTTTGGCTTTTTCTCTAGACACTTCAGCCCAAAAAAAATATCCAAGTTCTGTAGATCAGCGTTTGTACGATACCCTGCAATGGAGAAATATAGGTCCTTTTAGAGGCGGTCGTTCCTGCGCTGTAACAAGTGTAGTTGGTCAACCTAATTTATTCTATTTTGGTTCGACAGGTGGTGGTGTTTGGAAAACAAGCGATGGAGGCAGGTCTTGGGACAATATTTCTGATGGTTATTTTGGTGGTTCAATTGGAGCGATCGAAGTAAGTAAATCGGATCAAAATGTACTATATGTAGGCGGCGGCGAAAAGACAGTTCGTGGTAACGTATCAATAGGGTATGGTATTTGGAAGAGTGAAGATGCTGGCAAAACCTGGCAGCAGAAAGGCTTGAAAAAGTCAAGACATATAGCCCGTGTACGCGTTCATCCGAGCAATCATAATATTGTTTTTGCTGCATCTATGGGCAATCTTTTTAAACCAAATAAGCAACGGGGAGTTTACAAATCTGTGGATGGGGGAGATTCCTGGCAACAGGTTTTGTTTGTCAACGATAGTGTAGGGGCCGTCGATCTAGTGATTGATCCGAGCAATCCAAGAATTCTTTACGCTACTACTTGGCGGATTCAACGTACTCCTTACAGCTTATCTTCAGGTGGACAAGGTTGTGGTATCTGGAAAAGCAGTGATAGTGGCGAAACTTGGACCGAACTTACCGCTAATCCTGGCTTGCCTACCGACACCTTGGGTATCATTGGAATCACCGTTTCACCGGTCAACTCACAGCGCTTGTGGGCTATTGTAGAGTCTAAGACTGGCGGGGTGTTTCGCTCTGATGATGCTGGCCTAAGCTGGACCAAAACAAACGAGGCCCGAAATTTACGTCAACGAGCATGGTACTACACCCGAATATATGCCGATTCAGAGAACGAAGACAGGGTGTATGTGCTTAATGTTCGCTATCACCGATCGGACGATGGAGGCAAAACGTTTAAGCAGTTTAATGCTCCTCATGGGGATCATCACGATTTGTGGATCGATCCTACCAACAACAAAAGAATGATTATAGGAGACGATGGTGGCGCACAAGTTAGCTACGATGGTGGCCAAACCTGGTCGACCTACTACAATCAGGCAACAGCACAATTCTATCGAGTGACGACGGACCATCATTTTCCCTATCGAATTTATGCAGCACAGCAAGACAATTCTACTGTACGTATACCGCACCGAACCAAAGGCTGGTCAATTAGCGATAAAGACTGGGAATCCACAGCAGGTTGTGAATGTGGACATATTGCCGTCGATCCCCTTGATGCTGATATTGTATACGGCGGCTGTTATGACGGCTATCTTCAACGTAAAAATCATAAAAATGGGCAATCGAGGGCTATTAGTGTTTGGCCCGACAACCCTATGGGGCATGGTGCAGAGGATATGAAATATCGATTTCAATGGAACTTCCCGCTGTTTTTTAGTCCACACAATCCCAAAAAACTATACACGGCTTCCAATCATTTACATGTTAGCTACAACGAAGGGCAATCTTGGGAAACGATTAGTCCCGACCTAAGTCGTAATGATTCTTCAAAGCAGCTTTCTTCAGGAGGGCCAATTACACAAGATAATACATCGGTAGAATATTATTGTACTATTTTTGCGGCTTGTGAATCCCCCCGTGTAGCGGGCGTTCTGTGGACAGGGTCGGATGATGGATTAATTCATTTATCTAAAGATGGAGGGAAAAATTGGAAAGACGTAACGCCTGAATCTATGCCTAAGTGGATGTTGATCAATTCAATAGAAGCCGATCCTTTTCACGACGGAGGGCTTTATGTGGCTGGGACACGCTATAAAATGGGAGATTTTAAACCCTATTTATACTATACACAAAACTATGGACAAGACTGGGTAGAAATTAACAATGGCATCCAACCTGAACATTTTACACGGGTTATTCGTGCCGACAAAAATAGAGAGGGCTTGCTCTATGCCGGGACGGAAACGGGGGTTTATATTTCGTTCAATAATGGGGCAAATTGGGAATCATTACAATTAAACCTTCCTATTGTTCCAATCACTGACATGACGCTCAAAGACGAAGACCTTATTGTCGCTACTCAAGGTCGTTCACTTTGGATATTAGATAATATCAATGTAGTTCAACAAGCGCAAAATAGTATTTTACAAAAAAGCCATCACTTATTTCAGCCGGCAACAGTTTATCGAATGGATGGTGGTCAAAATACCAAGGTAAAGGGAAGTGGCGTCAATCATGCTGCGGGTTTGCAGTTGCATTATTATTTAGCAGTGGATCCTGACAGCTGTTCTGTAGAGATGATTATTACAGATGAAAAAGGGGATACTTGCCGTCATTTTAGTACATCGGCTAGCGACAAGGCTAATAAAATGAAAGTGCAGCAGGGCGCAGGTATTTTTAGTTGGAACCTCAACTATCCTTCAGCCAAAACATTTCCAGGCATGATTAATTTTTGGGCGTCAATGGCGGGCCCTAAGGCTTTGCCAGGTAATTATAAGGCATTGTTCTGTGTTGATGGAACTTGTGATTCTACAAAATTTAAAATTGAAAATGACCCACTTTCAGAAGCGAGCCTTGATGACTTGAAAGCTCAATTTGAGTTTGTTGCCGCTATGCGCGATAAATTATCTGAAACACATCAGACGATAATCGATATTCGTGCGGTTCGTAAACAGCTTAAAACACTAAAAGTACGCATCAACGCAGATTCGACTTTCAGCGATTTACAGATGCTTGCTAAAGGCATTGATTCTACCCTAACCGTGGTAGAAAATGCATTGTATCAAACTAAAAACAGAAGCCCACAAGATCCTTTAAATTTCCCGATTCGACTTAATAATAAATTAGGCCATCTAAATGCGTTATCCTATGGAGATTATCCTCCAACCGATCAAGCAATTGCAGTTCGAGATGAGTTATTTAATCAGATTGATCTAAATATTAACAAATTCAAAGCAATTTTGGAAGAAGATATCAAAGGCTTTAATGAAATGTTTAGACAAAAAATGGTCGATATTATCTGGCTAGAACCTTAGCCAAAGTTCCTAAAAAGGTCTCTTAATGTATTCAAAGAGCCCTTTTTAGGAATTAGCCAATGAAAAGTATTAATTTTTCAATAATTTGATTATTTTTATTAAAGTTTCTATGTTCCACTAAATCACATAATTATGAAGTTCTTATCGCTAATAGTATGTTTGTTTTGTTTTGCTCAAATTCAGGCGCAAAAGCAAACACAGGTGCGTACACTAAATCCGCAAAAGTGTCAAAACATAAAAATCAAAGTACCCAATAATTTAATCAAACACGAGGCTTGGGAATTTGGAGGTATACGAATTGATATAGTAATAGAAGCAGGTATCCCACCCGAAGTCATTGACGCCCTTATGGAAGCCGGTCGCTACGAATTAGATGGCAAAATAATCGAAGGGGATTATTTTGTAGATGCGCCGAATTTAGAGGTGCCACTAAAGCTCAATGGAGCTCCTTTTCAAGAAAATATCGAAATAAGTATTTCTACGCCCGACTATTTTGTTATGAATGATCAGTCGTCTTTGTATAAAGATATTGACGAAGATATGGTGCGTGCTCGTTCTGTATCCGAAGAAGAACTACAGCAACTACTACACAAAATGAGGGCTATCCGTGAAGATGTAAATGTGCATTTGAAGCTCGTTTCGACAGTTTCGGAAACAGACAAGCAAAAACAATATAAATTTGAACTCAATGGCCAACTTTATACAGCTAAAGATCTCGACTTTTCAAAATCTAAATAAGCTAATA
>CAJQQM010000065.1 GCA_905480485.1 uncultured Aureispira sp. | reverse complement strand
GATGCGTTTTTTTAGCGGTATTTTTGGTCTTTTTTTTCTTTTTTGACATGGTGGAAAATACAAATCAATATGGAAGCATGATGGAATACTTCAAATTTTAATTATAAATAGGAGGCGTCGAAATGTATAGGCAAAATATCTTTGACGGATTTAATTAAATAAATAGCACCGCTATCGCCTTGCAAGATGATACGTATGTTATTTTGATGCCTACATTCATTTTCGTAAATCACCTGACGGCAAGCACCACAAGGAGGAACGGGTTTGTCAACGCCTTTATTGGCGCTTATAACAGTTATGGCAACCGATTTTATGGGTACTTTGGGATAATTAGCGGCGGCAGCAAAGATGGCATTTCTTTCTCCACACATGGTACTAGGATAGGCCGCATTTTCCTGATTGTTGCCAATAAAAACATGTCCATTTTCTAGAAGTACTGCCGAACCTACTTTGAAATTGGAATAAGGAGCGTAAGCATCCTTAGCGGCTTCTTTGGCACGCAACAACAACATTTTATCCGTCTCGCCCAATTCACGGATGTGTTCGGCTACTAATAGGGTAGAGGCTATGGTTATTTCTTTCATTTTGCGAGGATAAGTTCCAATTAAATCTAATGCTTCTAAATAGTGCTCAAATTAAAAAATTAAGGACTAATTGTTGTTTTGAACCACAGTAATATTACATTTGCAGCAAAGCAAGGACTTAATTTTGTACGTAATTAAGCAGGATGCTATCGAACTATCTTAATGGTAGATCATTTGTTCACATATTACAAATTTAAACTTACGAAAGTTTGTACGAATAACAAAACTATAGGAGTATGAAAAAGGTACTGATAATTGGTGCAGGTCGATCTGCCACGTCTTTGATACATTATTTACTCAATCAAGCCAATCGTTACAATTGGGAGATTACAGTAGCTGATATGTCTATCGATTTGGCCAAAGATAAAGTAAATGGGCATTCGCGGGGTCTAGCAGTCAGTTTTAATGCCCTAGATGCTGAGGAACGCTTGCCTTTTCTAAAAGCGGCAGATTTAGTAGTATCTATGTTGCCGGCACATTTGCACATTCACGTAGCCAAAGACTGTCTCGAGTTAGGGATTAATTTAGCCACCGCTTCTTATGTTTCACCCGAACTAAAAGAAATGCACGCTGCAGTGCAAGATAAAGATCTAATCTTTCTGAACGAAATAGGGCTAGACCCAGGTATTGATCATATGTCTGCGATGCAAATGATCAATAATATCCGTAACAAAGGAGGAAAAATCAATGCTTTTTACTCGTATGCAGGAGGCTTGGTCGCGCCCGAAAGCGATAACAATCCCTGGCATTATAAATTTAGCTGGAATCCACGCAACGTCGTCTTGGCGGGCCAAGGAGTATCGCAGTATTTATACGAAGATCGTTACCGTCATACCCCTTATCACCGTTTATTTAGCCGGTCTGATTTGGTCTATGTACCCGAGATGGGATGGTACGACGCCTATCCTAATCGTACTTCGCTAAAATACAAAGGTTCTTATGGTTTGGACGATATACCGACGATAATGCGGGGTACCTTGCGTTACAAAGGTTTTTGCAAAGCTTGGGATTTGTTAGTGCGCTTGGGTTTAACCGATGATACCTATCGTATGGCCTATGCCGACGATTTGACGTATCGTCAGTGGCTTCGTTCTTATTTGCCTCAAAACTTGGAACGTATAGGGCATTCGACTATAAGAGTTCAGATTGCGACCCTCTTTAATTTGAATTATTCGGATGAAGCCCTTGATAAATTAGAATGGTTAGGGCTTTTTTCTGAAGAAAAAATACCCCTAGATGATGCTACATCTGCTCAGATATTGCAAGATTTACTCGAGCGCAAATGGCAATTAGAACCGGATGATAAAGATATGATACTGATGCAACATGAAGTAGAATATTACTTAGGGGCCGAAAAAAGAAGGCATCTTTCGACGCTAGTTCATTTGGGCGAAAACAATGTGAATACCGCGATGGCTCAGTTGGTAGGTTTACCCTTAGCTATCGGCGTCAAGCATATACTTTTAGGCAATTTCAAGCAGCGGGGTGTCTTAATACCAATTACGCCCGAAATTTACGAACCCGTTATGGCAGAATTGGCAGAAATGGGCATCGTTTTTAAAGAAATGGATGTTGCTTTAGAGAGCTTTAACGAATACTTCTCCGAAGCGCTGTAAGCTAGCAAAAAGAATTCTTTTTGTATATTGACAAATATTGTTCAAAATTCAATTTTTAGATGGCATGAAAGAAGCATATATAATAGACGGTTTAAGAACGGCGATTGGAAATTTTTGTGGAAGTTTATCTACGGTTCGAGTAGATGATTTGGGTGCGATGGTTATCAAGGCACTAACAGAACGGAATCCGTCTATTCCACTTGATGCTTATGATGATGTAATTATGGGATGTGCCAATCAAGCTGGTGAAGACAACAGAAATGTCGCAAGGATGTCTTTACTGTTGGCAGGTCTTCCTTGGTCGGTTCCTGGCGAAACGGTTAACCGTTTGTGTTCCTCCGGTATGTCGTCTATTATTCATGCCAACAGAGCTATTAAGGCAGGAGACGGTGATTTGTTTATCGCAGGGGGGGTCGAAAATATGACCCGCGGGCCCTGGGTAATCTCTAAAGTGTCGAAGCCTTTTGGAAGGGATGCTAATATGCATGATTCTAGTTTCGGTTGGCGTTTTGTCAACCCCAAAATGAAACAGTTATACGGAGTAGATGGTATGGGCGTAACGGCCGAAAACTTAGCAGAACAATACAACATTAATCGTGCGGATCAAGATCAATTTGCTTATTGGTCACAAATGAAGGCAGCCGAGGCACAAAGAAGCGGTCGTTTAGCCACCGAAATTATACCGGTATCGATACCGCAGCGCAAAAAAGATCCAATTATTTTTGACCAGGATGAATTTATTAAGGCGGGTACATCCCTCGAAGTTTTAGCCAAGTTACGGACGGCTTTCAAAAAAGAGGGCGGTTCGGTAACGGCCGGCAACGCATCAGGGCTTAACGATGGAGCTGCTGCAACAATTATTGCCTCTGATGTAGCAGTGCAACAATATGCATTGCAACCTATTGCGCGTATCGTTAGTTCAGCCGTTGTAGGTGTTGAGCCTCGTATCATGGGAATAGGACCGGTTAATGCTTCGCTTAAAGCCCTCAAAAAGGCGGGCTTGAAATTAGAAGATATGGATTTAATAGAACTTAACGAAGCCTTTGCTGCACAGGCTTTAGCTTGTACACGTGCCTTTGGTATTGCCGATGACGACCCGCGTATCAATCCTAATGGAGGATCTATTGCAATTGGTCATCCTTTAGGCGTTACCGGAACAAGAATCATGTATTCTGCAGCACTTGAACTTCAGCAAACGAACAAGCGTTATGCCCTGATAACTATGTGTATAGGAGTTGGACAAGGCTATGCCACAATCATCGAGCGAGTGGACTAGATGCAGGAACTAAGTCATGGGCAAAGTGTAGATGGCTGTAGCATAGCTTTGGTCAAACTTGATAAGTAAAAAGGTCTCATTTGTATCTTATTGTTGCGCTCCTTAAGGCCACTGTATAAACTCAGAATAAGCATGTTTTGACTTAAAAAAATACAAAAATCTTAATCTACCTGACTTATGAGCGGTTTAAAAAATAGAATTCATGCTACAACGCTTGATTTGATGGATGGGACAACTGCTCAAAGGCGCCTTAAAGAAGTGTTAGATGCCTCCATCGAGATTGATGCATACGGAATGGTTGTTCCGCAAATTGGTTCGGGTTTAATGGAGCCTAAAATAACGAAAAATTTAGTAGATACCCGAACGCGTTTAGCACAGGTGTTGGGCGAAGGAAAGCACGTAATTTACTTGCCCGGTTCTTATGATATGGTTCATGCAGGGCATGCCTCTTACATATTACAAGGGGTGGATTTTTACCTTAAAGCGCATGCTCGTTTATCTAGAGAAGATATTTTTGTGATGATTTTGGCAGATGATGACGAACTGATCGAAGCTATCAAACCTGCCTACCTAATGGACGCATCTGCCGACCACCCACGACCGCTCGAAAATGAACGTGTTTTTGAACATCTAAGCAGTTCCAATCCTCGTTTGCTAGATTTGGCGAGTCTTCCAGTAGATTTAGTCGGATTTATTCCTGCACCGACGCGCATCGGCAATTTGTTGGGAGATTGGCATTTTATGCGATGGCTAGAAAACAGCGCCGATTTTGCCGACAATAATTCGATGCTTCATCACTTGGGTAATGACGGTGTTAGTAGTAATGTTCGAACCACAATTGATCAGTACCAGGCTTTGCTAAAAAAAATCAAAGAGGGAAATTTTACAGAAGTTATAAAGGGTTTTCAGAAAGCGAAACACAGTAAGTTGTACAATGCCGATACCGCTGCATGGAATGTAGGCAGTTGGCAATTGATGGTGCATAAGTTTTTAGGTTCGGTACCCGGAAGCCAAGGTCATTATACCAGAATAATTAGCGAACACGATGTCAAGTACAAAGATTTAGTAGCCAAGTTGATGAAAGTTTCTAGAATTGATCATTTGTTTGTACAAGATGATATGGTATTATCTACCACCGCACTTGCAAAGGCTTATGGTTGGGAAAAGTTGTACGATGCTAAATCAAAAGCTTATTCATAAAAACGATAGCCCTCAATAGCCCTCAATGCTTTTTACAGCTAATCCCTATTCAGCAAGTAATCCAAAATAGAAATTAGGAATACTAATTGTATACTAAGCAATAGAAATCTTCGTTTAAAATGAAAAAATCTATGAAAGTCTACTTAATGCTATTAACAGGGTTATTTGTTGGGAACCTTGTATCTGCGCAATGCCGATTTGAAATCGACAGAATTGATCCTTTTACAAATCATCATGAAAAATTAACCGAAGCCTTGGTTATTGCCCGTAAAGTCAAAAGAACGAATGCTTTGCCTTTAAGAAAAGTAATGGTGCAACTCAAAAATTTTAACAATTTCAAAACCTTTGTGCTCAAGTTTCCGCTTACCGCCGTAATGTCTCCTACATTTAACGATACAGAAGACAAAAGTCATGTTATTTTATTATTAGACAATAAAAAAAGAATCAAATTGCCGCTCGCTCAACTCATGGGCAATCAAGCTGAAGGAGTCGAACTACGCTATGCCATCGATTTTAGCTTAACAAATGGGGATATAAAACAACTAAAAATAAATCAGATTAGGGGCATTCGGGTAGCTATGAAAGTCAATACTTTTGATATAACGCTTGAAAAATCTGCGGCAAAAATACTGCTTGATTATTTTAATTGTATGGATTGATGTCCCCCCTAAATATGCCTTAATAATTTGTAAAAAATAAGCGTTTCAACCCTAGGTTGCTTCGCTTTTTTTTATCTTGCATCGTATTTTTATCACAAAAACTAATAAAATGGCTTCTAAGTTAGAAAATTACATCAAAGGGCAGTGGTTGACCTTTGATGGTACAGGTATTGAACAATTTAATTCAGTAACCGGTGATTTGGTAGCAACGGTCAA
The DNA here is from genome assembly GCA_905480485.1 of uncultured Aureispira sp. Lineage (GTDB taxonomy): Bacteria > Bacteroidota > Bacteroidia > Chitinophagales > Saprospiraceae > Aureispira. Next base: position 5,582 of record CAJQQM010000065.1, on the reverse strand, counting down.
TGGGACAGCAATGGATTTTGCTGAAATTCTGCAATATGGACGTAACGTAGGTAACAAAAACCTACGTTCCATGACTTTTCTTGAGCGGGGTTTGATGCTAAAGAAACTAGCTTTGTTTTTGCACAAAAATCGTAAAAAATACTACCCTATAAGCTATATGACGGGCGCCACTAAAACGGATAGTTGGATTGATATAGATGGAGGAATTGGTACTTTATTTGCCTACGCAAGTCTGCGCAAAAAATTTGGTAATGAGTCTTTTTATGTTGATGGGGAGACGGTTGGACTTTCGAAAGAAGGAACCTTTGTGGGGCATCATATTATGGTTCCTAAAGCCGGTGTGGCGGTTCATATAAATGCTTTTAATTTTCCTATTTGGGGGATGCTCGAAAAATTAGCCGTCAATTTGTTGGCAGGCATGCCTGCTGTTGTAAAACCTGCCGAACAAACTTCGTATTTGACGCAGGCAATGGTCAAAGATATTGTTGCCTCCGGAATTTTACCAGCAGGAGCCTTACAATTGGTCTGTGGTTCAGGTATTGGGATTCTCGATACCGTCCAATCTCAAGATGTCGTCACGTTTACAGGGTCGGCAGCAGTTGGTCGAATGCTCAAAGGGCTTCCTCAGATTATCGATAATGCGGTGACCTTCAACATGGAGGCCGATTCATTAAATTGTTGTATACTAGGAGAAGATGCAACGCCAGATACCGAAGAGTTTAAATTATTTATAAAGGAAGTTCATCGTGAAATGACCGTAAAAACAGGACAAAAGTGTACGGCTATTCGTCGTATTATTGTTCCTGAAAACTTGGTGGAGGCAGTGCAGTTGGCTTTAAGTGCTCGTTTGCAAAAAACTACCATAGGAAATCCAGCTACAGATGGCGTTCGAATGGGGGCAATGGCCTCACACGAACAGATGAAAGAAGTATTGAAATCGGCGCAGTTGCTTGCTGAAGAAAGTGAATTGGTTTATGGTAGTTTTGAGCGTAATTTTGAGGTTTTAGGTGCGGATATCAATAAAGGCGCTTTTTTAGCGCCAATGTTGTTTGTCAACGACAAGCCTTTGCAAAAACAAAAAGTGCATCAAATTGAAGCATTTGGTCCGGTTAGTACCATTATGCCCTACAATAGTTTAGAAGAAGCCATAGAACTTGCCAATATGGGCAAAGGGTCTTTAGTCAGTTCTATTGTTACAAATGACGATAAAATTGCCAAGGATTATGTCCTTGGGGCAGCGCCTTATCACGGACGTATTTTGGTGCTCAACCGGGACGCTGCCAAAGAAAGTACAGGGCATGGTTCTCCGATGCCATTAATGTCGCACGGTGGGCCGGGTAGAGCGGGTGGCGGCGAAGAAATGGGTGGAACTCGAGGGGTAAAACACTATTTGCAACGTACCGCTATTCAAGGAACACCCACAACGCTTACACATCTAACGGGGGTTTATCAATATGGTGGGAAAGTAATTGAAGACCCGGTACATCCTTTCCGTAAACACTTTGAAGAATTAAAAGTGGGTGAAGTTTGGATGACGGCAAAACATACGGTTACGGTAACCGATATAGTTAATTTTGCGAACGTAAGTGGCGATCATTTTTATGCACATACCGATGAAACATCTCTGGAGGGAACCATTTTTGAAGGGCGTGTAGCGCACGGATATTGGGTGCTGTCAAAAGCTGCAGGATTATTTGTTGAGGCCAAAAAAGGGCCTGTTTTACTCAATTATGGAATAGATGAATGTCGCTTTACCAAGCCTGTTTACCCTGGAATGACTATTGGAGTCAAATTTACGGTAAAAGAGAAAATCGACCAAGAAAAGAAAAGCGACGATGATATAGCAAAAGGAATCGTTAAGTTTATGGTAGATGTCTATGATGAAACGGGCGAAACCTGTGCTTTAGCTACCATCCTCACAATGGTCAAAAAACTAGACCAAAATGGAGAGGTTATTAATTAAACAACAATCAAAAAATAAGATAATGGAAGATAAACGCGAACAAGGCGCTGTAACTATTTCGGTAGAAAATAAAATTGCAACCATTGAGTTTTATCACCCCTCACATAATTCATTGCCGGGGCAATTATTGGCGAAGCTAGCCGCCACTATTACTAAGGCAGGTCAGCGAGATGATGTGGTGGTCATTGTACTAAAAAGCTCAGGGGAACGTACCTTTTGTGCGGGGGCAAGCTTTGACGAATTAATTTCAATCAAAGATAAACAAACCGGGCATCAGTTTTTTATGGGTTTTGCGAATGTTATAAACGCTTGCAGAAAATGCCCTAAATTTATAATTGGCCGTGTTCAAGGCAAGGCTGTAGGTGGTGGTGTAGGCGTTGCTTCGGCGGTAGATTATTGTTTTGCTACAAAATATGCATCGGTCAAACTAAGTGAATTAGCAATAGGGATAGGTCCTTTTGTGGTTGGTCCTGCTGTCGAACGCAAGTTGGGGACTTCTGCTTTTTCGCAAATGGCCATTAATGCCACGGGCTGGTATACCGCAGAATGGGCAAAAACCAACGGTTTATTTGCCAATGTTTCTGATTCGGCAGCGGCGATGGACCAAGAGATAACTGCCTTGGCTGAACGTTTGGCAAAGTCGAGCCCCGAAGCACAGCAATTGCTCAAAAAAGTATGCTGGGAAGGAACCGAACATTGGGATGAATTATTGGCCGAAAGAGCCTCTATGAGCGGTGCTTTGGTTCTATCTGATTTTACAGTACAAGCGATTAATCAATTCAAAACTAAATGATAAGCCCCTTATCTGTATGCACAAGTGTTGGATATAGATGCTTGTTTTTTTTGCTGTTGTTTGGCGGCTTTATTTCGTTGACTTTTGGTCAGTCGATGGACACGAGCTTCTTATATTACAAAGGCAAAATCGACAATTCTTATTCCATCACTATAGAGTTGCTGCAAACCAACGATAGTTGGTCGGGCCAATATTTTTACGATAAATACCGTCGGGCAATTCCCCTAAAGGTAGAATTAAAAGATACAGTCCTATATTTAAGAGAAGGCGGTAAAGGAGGAGCAAACGGGCATTATTTTGTGCTGAATTATCAGAAGAATTATCCTCAGGTTAAGGGGTTGTGGTATAAAGGTGGGACCGGACAGGCCTATAATGTTGACCTACAAAAAATTCTATTTAGTAGCAGTAATAATCGTTCAAGGTTTGATGAATTGATACAGTTTCAGGAATTTATAAATTACTTTGATTTGATTCCATCTGTTCCACTTCAGGTAAAGGCTTTATTGTCGTCTACTAAAATTAATTGGTTAGAGGGTTCTTCTAAAGTTTCTTACTCTAATTTCAAACAGTATATTCCGTACGCCCTTGCCAAGCGGTACATAATGAATAAAACAACTTTGTCGGTGCAAGAGGGGTTTAATTACTTAAAAATCCCCCCTCGCCAATACAATGCTATAGACTTTCACTATCGTTCTTTGTGTACCTTATTCAAAACAGCCAATTTCATTAGCTGTTTAATAGCATTCGAAAATGATACGGGCTGGGAAAACTATCAAGTGGTGCTGTGGTTAACCTTTGATTATTCCGGAAACTTACTAGCGCAATCACAGGTATTCAAGTCGAACGATATTACAAGTGGTTCGAAACAACTAAAAGAAAGACAAGAAGGTTTTTTTCTTTCTGATTCTAGCTTAATCATTCGAGGGGAACAATACCTAGAAGCGCCTAAATACGATACAAAAGGAGCAGCAAGCTATCGCGCAGCAAGGCAAAAGTATCAACAAGTATATCGTTTATCGCCCGAAGGCCGTTTGCTTTTAATAGAATCAACAAAAGATAAAAAACCAGAAAACTAAGATGCCTTTTTTAACTATTTTACTACTATGTTTTTCGCTCTGTACTATGCAGGGTCAATCGGTTGATGATGCATCGGATTGGCGTAGAATAGCTATCGATAGTAATGAGACTGATGCTAAAAGGGCGATCGCTTATTGTCGTCTGGCAGAACTATTTTTTTATCAAAATATAGACGATTACCAAAACAGTCTGCAGTCTGCAGTGTCTTTGGTGAAAGATTCTTCTAGCATAGAAATGGCGTATGTATACTATACTGAAGCTTTACAAGCGGTTTCGGAGGCAGCTTTTCAAACTGCCTTATCCAAAAGTTTGCTTTCTATAAATTTGGCAAGACAATATAAAGACACCGAACTTTTGATGTCCTGTTATCTGATACTAAGCGAAGTATATAGCTTCAAGGGCCTCACCGTAAACACGGTTGCCGCAGCGTTCAAAGCCCTGCAACTTAGCGAATCTGTCGGCAAAAAAGCTGACCAAACCTTTCTTCATCTTTGCATTGCTAAGCGCTACCTCAACTTAGGTCAATTTCAAAAAGCCAAAGGACACTTACAAGATGTACAAGCCGAACGTCTAGCTTTTAGTTTCAAAAGAGGCCTGCCTCTAAAGGCTATTTATGAATTAGAAATGGCGCGTTTTTTTAATCAAACAGAGCAATGGGATTCTGTTAAAGTGCGTTGTTCAAAGGCTATTCGTGAGGCTATCGACGCCTCTTCAAAGCGACAAGAAGCAGCCGCTTACAAGCAGCTAGGTATTGCCTATTTGGGTCAAGATTCTATGCGTTTGTCAAAAAGCTATTTTAGGAAAGCAGAAAAGATTTTCTCAGCCCTTGATGCCGATATCGACTTAGCGGATATAAACAGTTATTACGGACAAATTGATTTGTCTAAGAAACAATTTAAATCAGCGCAATTCGCACTAAAGAAAACGATGCAATTTGCTCGAGAAACGCGGTCTATGTATCTTGCACAACGTTTGTACAAGCAACTTGCAAACACAAGTATGTATCTGTCAAATTATGAAGATGCTTTGAAATATTATCGACAGCATACGATTATTCAAGATTCTATCTTTTCGTTGGATGTCAATCGTGCCATTACCGAGATTGAAGTAAAACACAAAACAGGGGTATTGACCCGAGAAAAAGAAGAACAGGCCGAAAAGATAAAAAACCAACAGTTGGCGATAGAAATCAGCAAATTAAAAAACAACCAAAACTCTTACATCATTATTGGTTTATTGTCCGGACTCTTGTTACTTATAATTATCGGCTTGCTTATTTTTAGGCAAGGGGCCCTAAAAACACAAATTAGAGAAACTGAATTAGAACAACGGGCCTTGCGTTCACAGATGAACCCGCATTTTATGTTCAATTCACTCAACTCGATACAGAGTCTAATTGCGACGGATAAAAATGCAGAAGCTAGTATTTACTTGGCCAAATTCGCTCGGCTTATGCGGCGTATCTTACAAAATTCTAGAGAGTCCTACATACCCTTAAATCAAGAAATTGAATTTTTAGATAATTACATTGAACTCGAACAAAAAAGATTTGAAGAGGCTTTTGAGTATCAATTAGACGATAGCCAAATTGAAGATTCTCATTTTGTAATGATTCCACCTTTAGTGATTCAGCCTTTTATTGAAAATGCAATTATACATGGCTTGTTGAGAAAATCAGAGAAAGGAACTTTAAAAGTGACATTTTCAGAATATAGCCAATATCTTATTAAATGCTGTATAGAAGATGAC
>CAJQQM010000064.1 GCA_905480485.1 uncultured Aureispira sp. | reverse complement strand
CTTATCACTAAAGGCGAGTGCAAATGTCTTACTTATTTTTTAATCCGCAAAACTTTTTTAAACTTTTTTTAAATTTATTTTTTCATCTTGCAAATTCATCGCTTCACTCAGCTATTGTCGAACCTTTGTTCGTTGCTTTTCGTTTGTGAAGCGGTTGCAAATGTATGACGACATTTCTGATCTTGCAAACTTTTTAATTCTTTTTTTTAAAAAAATCAATAAAAAAATATTGGCCAAATGGCTAGATGCTTCTAAGCTAAGACCTTAGATACAAAAATTTATTTTATCAAAAAATTGCTACATATCTGAAGGTCGTGCTTCTGTATTTTTAAATACAATCGCATCAGGAAAATCATCGAGCAACAAATCAAGTAATGTAGCCGCTTCTAACTTGGTATAAAATGCACCTGCATATATTCTATAATAGGGTGCTTGATAAAACCAATCTACTTTAGATGTAATATTTTTGGTGATTTTTTTAACCTCAACGACCTTCCTAGTTGCTAAATATTTGTCTCGTGATAAAAGTAATTGTACCGACCAGACTTTCAACTTACGATCTTTTTGAAAATTTAATGATTTACGATGATCAAGTAAAGTCCGAATAGAAAATTCTTCCGTTACATGAAGTATTCCTTGTTCTTGGGCACTCAATGACGAAACTATGAGTAAGAATAGAAATGTCAATGCCTTGCTTAGATTATTCATATGCTGATTAATTCATTTATTTTTAGACTAGAAAATTTACCCTACTCAATATAAATTAAGTATTGATGCGAGTTTGAGCTTTTTGGGAGGAATCTTTGTACCAAAACCTGATTCTAGAATTGCAATCAATTCATTGTGGCAGTTGTCAATGCTGTTTATCCAGGTATCAGAATAAACCTACTATCCCTACAAGAAAAATAGAATAAATATCCCTATTGCTCCGATTGCACTATTGAATGTATAATAATTACAAAAATAAGGATATTAAAATAGTATTCTAGGACTATTGAAAAAAAATTAAGCTGTTCTTTCAATCTCATGAATGAAGTTACCTTACTTGTAGGTATTGTAGGTATCCTTATCACTTGCTGTCATGCAATTGCATTAAATGTTTCATTTTAAAGAATATCTCTGTATTGTCCATGATGCCCGAAAAAGAAGCAGCCCCCGGGCCATAAGCAAAAATAGGGACCATACTTGCTGTATGATAATCGGTTGTAAAGGCCCCTTTTACAAAACCTGAATCGACAAGGCCATCATTAACACTATAACCACCGGTTTCGTGGTCGGCCGTGACAACAACTAATGTATTGCCATCCTTTTGAGCAAAATCAAGTGCATTTTCGATCGCTTTATCAAAATCCAACATTTCTTCTACGATATAATCCGACTCATTTTCGTGACCTCCCCAATCGATCTGTCCTCCTTCTACTACCAAAAAGAATGATTCATCACTTTTTTTGTTGAGAATTTTTAAAGATTTTTCGGTTGCTTTAGGCAAAAAATCCCCTCTTTCATCTAGGCGGGGTGGTAATTGTGGCGATATAAGACAAAGCATTTTTTCAGGCAAATAATCTCCCATAGAGTCGATATTGTTGCTTACAAAATAACCCTGACCTTGTGCTTCTTCGATTAAGTTGCGTCCTTCGGGTCCATCTTTAAAATAATTCCATCCTCCGCCCATCAATACTTCGATGTTTTGGGTCAAAAACTCAGCTGCCAGTAATCGGTTGACATTTGCCCTAGTAGGCTGATGTCCATAAAAACAAGCAGGCGTAGCATGTGTAACCGTTGCTGTAGTGACGATTCCTGTGCGCCATTGATGTTCTTCTGCGTATTCTACTATGGTTTTTAATTTATTTTGTTGTACATCCATAGATATAGCACCATTATATGTTTTTTGTCCTGTTGCCATTGCTGTGGCACTTGCGGCACTGTCTGTTATTAGTTTGGTTGAATACGTTTTGACCAATCCTACTTGTCTACATCTTTCTAGGGCCAAAGGTTGTTTTTTGGCTATTGACCCCGCTGTAATTTGCGACAAGCCCATCCCATCTCCAATTAAAAAGATCACTTTTTGAGGTCGTTCATCACTGATGTAGGTCTGACCTTTGCCCATGTTATTTTCGTATTGCTGTGGCAGAACACTTATTTTGGATGGCTTGACTGAATTAGTGCAACTGTACAAAAAACTAAAAGCAAGGATACTGAGTGTATTAATTTTGAACATAATGTATTATAATTACAAAAATAAAAGCTGTCTTGAAGTACAAAACAGCTCGAAAAAAGGTATAGCCTTTACATGAAAATGAATACAGACGAGGGCATATGTCTGTATCTAAACATCTAAAAAGCGCATTAATGATTCGTATCGATCATTGAGTGTGTCAATAAATTCTGATTCGTAATAAGAAGACTTCACTTGATAATCGAATCGTTCTAATGTAGCAACAATGTGTTTAAGATCTTCTTTATTAAGCTTTAATGTAAGTTCCATGGTTGTCTGACCATAAGGAGAGGAAATAAAACTACTGAGTATGGTGGCATTTTCCATCTCTATGATACGGGCAATTTCTGACAAAGAATAATCACGTGGTTCCATAGCTAAAACCAAAACACCACCGGGCTGTGTAATAGACCCTGTCTCTGCTAACTTTTTGATTAAGTCTTCTAAAGTAATCAAGCCCATATAATCGCCATCATTATTCAATACAGGAACAATCGTTAGATTGTGATTGACAACTAATTTCATGATGTCGTACAAATGTTTTTGCCCAGGAACGAACGAATGCAGTAGAAAAGGTTTTGAATCTTTTATACTTGACTCGGCTTCTACAAAATTAAGCACTTCATCTTCGGAGAGAATGCCTATAAGTTTGCCATCTTCTACAACAGGAAGATGTCTTACATGAAAATCATTCATCCACAACGATGCTTTGACCCCTGTATCAGCAAGTTTTAGAGGGGGAACCGAATATGATATTAAAGAAGAAGCGTACATATTTCTTGTTTTTGACTAAAGAAAGAATAGGCTAGAAAACATACTGATTAAACGTATTAAATCTAAAACAGGCTTCAAACAAACTAACTTTAAGACTATTTTAAGACTATTCTAGTTCAAAGACAAATTTTTAACCAGTTTTTTAAAAGTAACATACCGGCTTCAGTGAGTATGGATTCGGGATGGAACTGAAATCCGTATATCGGTAAACTCGTGTGTTGTATCGCCATAATAGTAGCGTCTTCAGTCCAAGCCGTACAACGCAGGCAACTTGGCAAATCTTTTAGTATGAGAGAGTGATAACGCATAACATCGGTCGGACTTTGTACCGATGCAAATACAGCATCGCGGTAATGATGCACCGCTGAAGTTTTGCCATGCACCGGAACTTTTGCTTTTGTCAAGCTAGCACCAAAGTGTATCCCTATCGCTTGCATCCCTAAACAAATGCCCAAAATTGGTATTTGATGTTGGTATTCTTCAATAAGATCCATCATAATTCCTGCTTGATTGGGCTTGCCAGGTCCGGGAGAAAGAACAAGGGCGTCAAATTGTTGTTGGCGAATTTGTGATACTGAAGAAGCATCATTTCGTAGGACAGTGCAAGCCACATCTAATTGACAAAAATAATCATAAAGATTGTAGGTGAATGAATCGTAATTGTCTATGAGTAATATACTAGATGCTGGCATACTTGAATTCTTAATCGTTGGTGTTTAATGACCGTCTTGGTTCAACTTGGCAACGGCTATGCGCATAAAATCTATAAAATCGTCTACAACTGGCAACAAACCTTCGAGTAATTGAGCGGCTACTTCGGGTACTTTTTGTATGTAGGGATATAGCAAGGATTGCACTCTAATCGACTTAGTAGATTTGTCGGTACATTCAAAATATAAGCCTTCCCCCTTGCAGATAACAATATAATCTTGGGTACAAAAAGAACACAATTCTTTTGAATTGGTTTGAAACAACTGCATACTTTTTGGTGATTTAAAGCGATAAGCCTGATTTGGTCTGAGATAAAATAAACTATCTGTTGTTCTTAAGTAGGCTGCTTTTGTATGGGTTGCCGTTGATCGAAAACCCAATCGCAGGGCAGCTGTAAAATGGAATATTTGTCCTTGTTTGGCTGTTAGGAGTGTAATAGTATCTTCTTGGTTGTCGGACTCCCTAGGCACATACAATTGAACGGGACCCTTTGCCTCACTTATTAATTGGTCTTTATTATAGACCAGTTGAACCAATCCTGCTGCCCCAAAAAAACTAACTAAAACGGCATAAAACAAGGTAAAAACAAGGGCCATAAACCCACCTCCAAGCAACTGAGAAAGCCTATTAAATTTTTTTTCTTCGACCGTCTCTTCTATTAGTTTGTGGAGAATCTTTGCCATCATAAAAACCATTATAAGACAGGTAATGAACGCAACAAAGGGAATATAGGGAACACGCAATGCCAATAACTCCATCAGAAGGTTGGTAATTATTGGCGTTAAAAACATAGCTGCAAGAAGTGCCGCAAAAAGAGAAACTAGGTTGAGCAAAACACGCATCAAGCCAAAGGTGAAGCCAAAATAAAAACCAAAAGAGGCCATTATAATGAAAAAAATATCAATAAAATCAATACTGTACATAGCCCTTCGATTGATCTATATTAAAAAAAAGGATTTGCCCTGACGACAAACCCTTTCACATCAATTAATTTGTCTTTTATTTAAGATAATAAATTTCGAACAATTGTTGAAATCATTTTACCGTCGGCTTTGCCCGCAAACTGCTTGCTTGCCATGCCCATTACTTTTCCCATATCTTTCATAGAACTTGCATTAAGTTGTTCTATGATGGCTTTCAACGCTGTTGTTAAATCAGCTTCCGACATCTGCTGTGGCAAAAACTCCTTAATGATATCCATTTCTTCTTTTTCAGGCTTGGCCAAATCATCTCTACCTTGTTCGATGTAAATAGTATAAGAATCCTGTCTTTCTTTCACCATTTTCTGGAGTATCTTAATCTCTTTATCTTCTGTTATTGCTCCATCTCCGCTAGTTTTCAACAAAAGTAACTGCGCTTTAATGGCGCGTAAAGTTCTTTTGCGGGCCTCATTTTTTTCTTTCATGGCATCTTTGATGCCTGTATTGATTTTGTCTGTCAAACTCATAAAATACTAAGATTTGTGCTGTAAGTTAAAGGTTCAATTATGAACGAACCAAAGTTACTAAATTACTTAAAACAATGCATTATGCGACTAAAAAGTTCTTAAATAATCTCTAAAATTCAAAAAAAATCAACCCATCGTAACAAAATTTCGTATTTTAATTGCAAACAATCTGTCCCTCCGTATAGCTTGATTAACTTGGTACTACAGTGCCACAAATATAAGAATCTTATGAAATTCATACTTAGCATATTTTTTAGTCTATTATTAAGTAGTATTTGGGCCGAAAATGGCATTAAATTTTTCAAAGGAACTCTAAAAGAGGCTCAAGAATTAGCAGCCTCTGAACATAAATTAATTTTCATGGATGCCTATGCATCTTGGTGCGGGCCTTGTAAAAGAATGGCCAAAGATGTTTTTACCGATGAAACTGTCGCGGCCTTTTACAACAAGCATTTTATAAATCTGAAAATTGACATGGAAAAAGGGGAAGGGCCCCAATTAGCTTCAAGATATCGGGTACGTTCCTATCCTACTTTGCTTTTCATAGATGAAAAGGGAACGGTTGTACATGCAGCAAAAGGAGGTCGTCCTGTCGATCAATTTATAGGACTAGGGAAACTAGCCTTAAGCAAAAATGACAATTCAGCAGAATATACCAAACAATACGAAGAAGGAGATCGATCGCCGAGTTTGTTAAAAGCCTACGCTTATGCATTATTAAATGGAGCTAAACCCGCTATGAAAATTGCCAATGAATACATTAAAACCCAAGAGACTTTAGAGAGTCCTGAAAATATAGAATTTTTGTATGACTTTGCCAATGATGCTGACGCCAAAATTTTTGACTTGATGGTCGATAAGAAGTCTGCAGTAATCGCTCTTAAATCTAAGTCTCTTTATGAAGAAAAGGTCAAAACAGCTTGTAATACAACCATCAAAAAAGCAGTGGAATATAAAATGGAGTCACTTTTTGACCTTGCCAAGAAAAAAATGAAGGTAGCACAGCCTAAATTTTATAAAGAGTATTGTTTGTTGGCACCTATTCAATATGCCGCTGCCCAAGAAAACCAAGAAGATTATGTTCGACATGTTGACAAGTACCTCAAAAAATATGGTCAGAAGAACGCTATGCTTTTGCATCAATATGCCGCGACCTTTCTTCGACAATTTAATCAAAAAAACCTATTGGAAAAAGCAGCGGGATGGTCTAAAAAAGCCTGCGAAATAGATCATCAAAAAAAATACCTCAAAACGTACGCAGCCCTGCTTCAAAAACTTGGAAAAGTTGCTGAATCCAAAGAAATTTTGGATAAAATTAAAGCTCTAGGCGCTTCTTGATTCTACCAATCTAACTGCTTTTCACTAATATTCCAACGCAGTCCAAGACCAATCATAAGGCTGTTGTTATCCAACTGATCCAAAACACTATCATCTTGTCTGTACATGAGATGTAAGTCGACATACATGTTGTGTCGCAGTTGATACGACCACATAAGTTGAAGTATCAAAAGATTGCTACGCAGCCCCTGCCCTACAAAATTATTGTTTTCTTGCATTCTTGTCAGATAACTAATGCTTGGGTTGCTGCCCCAATTACTAGTAGCCGAATCCCTTCCTACAATCGCATAATTCAATTGCGCCCTAATATTCATACCTGGCATTGGCTGATAGTTTAAAATCGCAATCCATTCAAAGAAGTTTGCTCCTAAAGGGTGCGCAAGTGGTTGGTTGTAGTGGTTATAATTGGCAGAACTGTCTCTGAATGTGTACATATACGGCCGTGCCATATTAAATTCAGCTTGCAAGTCGAGATAATCTACCCCAAAAGCATTGATATATTTAAAGCCTGCTTGTAATGCAAATTTGTTGGCCCACCATCCGTAGCCCTTGTCAATAAGATCACCGACGGATAATTCATCCAACAAAAATTGCCCATAAAAAGAACAGCTTTTGAGAAAATTCCATTTCCAATTTAACCCAACAACTACATTATCCGGACTGCCAACGGCTTGTTCAACAGCTCTGTAAAAAATAATCGGATTTAGGTATTGAATATCAAATTGACCGCCTCTACTGAATACGATTCCTTCAAACAAACCAATATTTAGATTTTTAAGAATATTGATGCTTAGATGGTGTGCTGCTAAGTATTTTTTGGGCAAGGCTAAATCAAAAGCTCGATATTTTTGGCCATAGTTTTGAGTTAGTTGTGCAAATATATTCTGATAATTGATTTTCCAAACCCGTGTATTTAATTTTAAATAAAAATAATTGGTTGAATAATCCGATAAAAATAAAGAACGGTGCCCGTCTCCAATAAAATGGCGCCCGTGTCCTAACTGAAGACCAATGTGATTTTTGAGTAAATCAACGGAAATATAACCTTCTGCCAGTAAATAATCAACGCCTGCTGTATCTTTGGCAGCAGATAAATTGCTATCGTATTGTTTAAAGTAGCCGCCTCCTGGCACAGCAAAATCATCTATTATTCTCTGTTGTACGTATTGAGGGTAATCGGCTTGTGTTTCGATGATATCGGTATAAAAATAGACCTTTTCTGCAATATTTCCTCTTATTTTGAGCCCCCTTCGGTTGTAAAACACTAGATTATCGCTACCATTGAAGCGTTCGTAGGCTCCTTTGAAATGTATTATGGGGTTGATGTTGACATAAAATTTGGATGTCCTAAATTCGAGTAAATGTGCTGGCGTTTTATAAAAATGTCGCAAAAAGGATTTGTTTTTGCGCGGGTACAAAAACTTCATGAACGTACGATTGCTATGCACCGACGTATCTTCATCGTTATGATCATTCTTTAGGTATTGATATTCGAATGCCCTGCGTTTATTTTTTTGCCAATAGCTTTCTGAAACAATAGAATCAGCATACTGTCGAACGGCCTTTCGGGTCATCGGTTTGAGGGACGCATGATTATTTCGCATATCCCCGTTAAGTATTTCAAGACGGTCGTAAATACGATGACCGTCATCATTTAAAGGAAGATTGGTACTGCGTTGTGCGGACAGTCCTACTGAAAGCAATAAAAACAGTATGGTGGTGTATTTTTTCATCGTTTCCAACTTTAAAAGACCGATATAGCCTTAGGTTTTATACTAATTTTTGAATAGCAGTATCTTGGCATAAACTACCTTTTTCGTCAAGTCGATACAATAGGTTGAGACCACATTTTTTTCCCACAGTTATGCTTCCTAAATCTTTATCAAAGCCTAGGGCTTTTGCCCCGTTGAGCGTTGCCCACTGCAATAAGGTTTCGAAGGATACATAGGATTGATACTTTGCAATTGTTTTCATCTCTTCCAATATCGACAGCTGCCAATTGGAGGTTAGGCTATCGGTGCCGATCGTCATACGGGCATCGTTATCCAAAAACAATCGATAATTAGGCAAACGATTTTCGATGTACAAATTGGCATTTGGACAGGTAGCCCAATATACACGATCACTCCAAGCATGCGCCGCTTGAATGTCCTTGGCAGTACTAAGCGTATTGTGTACAAACAAAGTCCTCAACCTTGGGTTCATGTGAGCAATAGCATATTTAATAGATGCCTGTTTTGTAGCCTCAAAAGCATCAAGTTGCATTCCAAAACCTTGGTAAAAATCTACAAATCCACCCGTTTTGTTCATAAAAAGCTGATTCTCCGGCGGTGTTTCTTGATTATGAATACTAATAGTAGACAAATCAGCTGTATTAACTTGATTGATATAATCAAATAAATTAGCGGATACCGAATAGGGGGCGTGTGGGACACAAGTTTTTTGATGTCCGTCTGCCAAAACCAAGGCATCGTAAACAGCCTTATATTTTTTAAATTCACTTTCGGTCAAAGAAGGTTGGAGAAAATCAAAAAACTCAACAAAAGTATAATAACGCAATCGACCCTTTGACTTCTGTGCAAAAGTATCCTCCACATTAGAAATATCTCCTACAGCAACAATCCCTGCTGCTATCATTTCATCTTCGGCTGCGGCAATAGCGGCCAAAATCGTATCTTTTGGAGCTTCTCGTTGACTGACCACCCCTGAAATAAAGGGGATAAGACTAGTGCCCGTATCAACCTTGGCTTTCATGTGTGACAACTCTAAATGGCAATGTGTATTGACAAAGCCTGGGATAATACATCCTTCGTAAATCTCTAATTCTTCCTGGGCATGATTGCTTCGAATGTCAAGTTTGAGAACAATCCCATCCTCATCTACTACTACAACACCTTCCTGAATGGGCGCACCTTGAATCGGATAAATTATATCAGCACTTAATTTTCGCATCTTATTAGATTTTGTATTTTATTAATGGACTTCTTCAGTATTAAAAGGACATTCCCAAACCCATCGAAAAATATTCCGCTACTATTTTATGCGATTTCATCGTGATGGTTAAAAAAGGCGCTGTTTTATTCAAGTAAGGGTCTCTCAGGTAATACCTACCCGACAATCGTATAGACATAAACCAAGGTTGCCCTGGATTTTGAGTGAGATAAAACCCTAGCTGTGCTAAAATAGCAAATCGTCCCAACATTATTTCATCTGCCAAGAATAAACTGATTCTACTTGCATCCCAGTACCGTTGTGGAGTATTTTGCCCGCTGCTGTGCGTCGCAAAGACCTGCGTCGCCCCGATATAGTCGTATTCTATTCCTATTTTGAGTCGGTTTGAACGATTAAGATAAAGACCTGCATCAAAAGAAGTGTGCCAAACCAAAAATTTTGGTCCATTACTTGTTTTGACGGATCGGTAGCCCATGCTAATTAAATGGGAAAACTGAACTCTTTTATCGCGTTTGCTTAAAGATTCTTTATCTTTTTTTAGGTAATCCGTTGATTCTACCGGATCATACATATAACAAATACCGATTTGAAAACTTGGAATATTAATTCCTAGGTTGGGTAAGGTAGATGCCGCATTAGAAAAATGTGTAAATGTAGCCGAGGGACGCAATTCTAAGTGCTTTGAAATACGCCAAGCCATCCCTAGCCGCAAAGTTGTACTATTATTTAAATAAGAGCCAACCATATTATTCTTCGGATTATACAAGCGATTGTACGGTTTGGTCACCACGCCTAAACCAACACCTAAACGTCCAAATATTCTAATTTTAGCCGATTTGAAAAAATCGACGGTTACATTTGGAAGTACTGCTATACAAGCACCCATTTCTGCATCGTTGCCCGAATGTAGATAAGACAACGCAATCCCCCACCTCGGATATCCACAGATTTGGTGCCAGTGTTTTTTGCCGTAGGTTTGCACCTCAAAATTTAACTCTGTACCATAACTCAAGCCAGGAAAATCAATAGTAATCGTAGAACGGTGCTTAAACGCTTTACCTAAATGTAGGCTCGATTCTAAGTACCACCCTTTAGGTAAGACCTGTGCCATCAGTAATGGTGCAAATGCAAAAGCGATAATGGTACAAAAATAGCGCATAAATACCTTTATTTACCAAAATCTTGTTTTATGTGGATAGCGTTTTTCGTAGAGTTTTTCTACCAATATTTTTATTTTATCTCTAAACTCTGTTAGACCCTCTTTATGTACAGCAGCCATAAAACAAGCGTTATCATTCGTCTGTTGTTGCCATGAGTCGTGTAATTCTTTTAGCAGCTGTTCCTTTTCTTCCTTCAACAAAAAATCGTCTAAGTTGTGTTCTCGATACAAATCCATTTTATTAAAAACGTATAACATCGGGATCTCCGCAGCGCCTAAATCTTTTAAGGTGTTTTTTACAACATTAATATGATCCTGAAACTGAGGGTGAGAAATATCAACTACCTGTATCAGTAAATCACTTTCTCTAACTTCATCTAAGGTTGATTTGAAACTTTCTACCAGATGATGTGGTAATTTTCGAATAAACCCCACCGTATCAGATAACAAGAATGGCATGCGGTCAACCACCACTTTTCGAACGGTTGTGTCAAGGGTGGCAAATAATTTATTTTCGGCCAAGACTTGCGTTTTGCTAAAGACATTCATCAAGGTTGATTTACCAACATTGGTATACCCTACCAATGAAACACGAATCATGTCTCCTCTGTTTTTGCGTTGAGTACGAGCTTGAAGATCAATTTTATCGAGACGCTTTTTTAAAACTGAAATTTTGTCGCGAACTATCCGACGATCGGTTTCGATTTCCTTTTCACCAGGGCCTCGCATTCCAATTCCACCTTTTTGACGTTCAAGGTGATCCCACATCCCTTTTAGACGGGGCAGCATATACTGCATTTGAGCTAATTCTACTTGAGCTTTTGCCTGTGCAGTTTGTGCACGCCTTGCAAAAATATCTAGTATTAGCGTACTTCTATCCAAAATTTTGCGGCCTGTCATCTCTTCTAGTATCCCCGTTTGCTTTGCCGACAAATCATCATCAAAGATAATGATATCAATATCGTGTGCTTTAACATAATTGGTTATTTCTTCGGCTTTTCCTTTCCCTACATAGGTTCGATGATGCGGGTTGTTCATTTTTTGCAGAAATCGCTTTAGCACTTTTGCTCCTGCCGTTTCTGCCAAAAATTCTAATTCGTCAATATATTCCATGACCTGTTCCATCGACTGATTAGAGGATACGACCCCGACCACAACAGCCGTTTCTATCGACCGAACTATATCGCGTTTCTGTTGACTTAGATTCCATTCATTTCCCATAATCAGTATGTATTTACCGTTTCGAAAGTACTAATTTAAGGCATTAAATGAGTAAAGTGTCTATACTTGTACTAAATTCCCTTAATTTTTATATAATTTATTTGAAATAACAAGCACAAGACTTAAATGAATGAACTCTAATGTCAAAACATTTATAAAAAGATAGATGTTATTAGAATAAGAAATTCGTTTAGCTCCGACTTATTAAATCTTCTTTTATAAAAATTATATTTATGAATCCTCGATATTGCCTCCTTATAAGTTTGAGTTGTCTTCTTAGCTTTTTGCTGTATTCAGATAATTGTAAAGCACAATTTAGTTTGGATGCAATCAATGAAAAAAGATGTCGTCATAATTGGAACGGTATGATAATTTTTTCGACTTGGACTTCTGCCAATATTATATCTAGTACTGTAGGATTGCTAACCACCGAAGGGTCGACCAAACATTTTTTTGA
>CAJQQM010000063.1 GCA_905480485.1 uncultured Aureispira sp. | reverse complement strand
GCCAAGCCACCACAGCCACAGACCCAAGAACAGTACCAACGTTTGCCGTACAGATAGGTAAACAGCGGTACCACTACCAAGGTGAGTAAGATACCCCACACAAACATCGAAGTACCTACATGCATGCCCAAGAAGTAGTTTTCGTTGTCTACCAACATACCGTTGAGACGATAGTCGTAATAAAAACTATAATCTAAGGGCCAAGGCACCATCAAGTTGACAGCAGGATTGTTTAATCGGCCCAAAATTTCTGGAATCAAAAAAGCAAAAGATAATTGAAAGAAAATAACAGATCCTGTCCGTATTAGCTGATAACGGTTGTGCCGGTATTTGACCAACATTCGAACACCCATTACCACCATAACTAAACAATACAAAAAGCCATACAAAAACCATCGATCGGCTGATTTTCCTCCTGACAATGCCCTTTTGATAGGGTCAACCATCAACACCCAATTGCTGATGTAGTGTGGCTGGAAATACAATACAATATAAAATACAATCAGAAAGGTACCCAAAAATACACCTATCCAGCCGTTGCCTACACTCGAATTGCCGATAGCCCCGGGTTTGAGTCGTTCTTTGCGTTCATACATAAAAATAGACCCCAAGATAAAAAAGGTAAGAAACAAGGTACACGCCAAATAGAACAAGCCGTTTGAGGCAATCCAACAAAAATAACAAGCGGTTCCAATCGTTAAGCCTAGGGCTAGCACTTGAAATACAGGAACGATTCCTTTCATAGCAGGACTGTGGAAGATACCGTTGTGCTTGATTCCGGGAAGCTTTTTTAGGTCTGCAAGGATATACATCAAAGCCCCTAAAGCGCCTAATCCAAATATCAGAAAGAAGAATAAAGTCGGATTGTCCGGCACTAGACCACCAATAACAGAGGCTTGCGTTAAGGCGGGAATATAGGTTTTGATATCATAATCGCTCATTCTATAGTCCCATTCCTGAACGCCCTCGGGCAAAGAAGTAGCATTCCATATATTTTTAGAAGGGTCTACCCCACTTTTTTCATCTAGTTTTTGCTGTGCTTCTCTAAGCATCAACTTAAGGGCATTTATAAATGCGACATTAGAATTGTATTCTTTTTCAAACTGATCTGCGGCTACTTCTTTTAGCATCATGCCGTGATATAGTTTCATACCCCCTAAAGAGGATTCGCTTAGCATATGTTTGCTCAGAAAAGTAGAAACGACGAATAAGCTAAAGGAAAAAATAAAAATAGCCAGTCCAAGTTTTTTAATCTGTTTCATGTTTTAATATTTAAACAATAGTTTATTGGTTGGAAAGGATTTTTCCCTTTAAAAACCGCAAAGCCCCTGTAAGACCACGCTTGTGCCGCAAGACTAAATTAGCATCAAATTGTTGATTGTACAATTTTACAAGTTCCGCTTCGTATTCGTCATAAAATTCAGGATCGAAATTGGCCAAGCCTAGGTTCTGAAGGACTGCTTCTATATTTGTTTGATCTTGTATCCATTTTTCGCAAACTTCGTGTCGGTAGCGTATACCCATTAAATTAAAACCCAAGATGTTTAGATTGTTTCGGTCAAAGACCAGGCGTATACTTTTGCGTCCGTCCTTATGTTCCCAATAAAGCTGTGCGTGATGTTCGGGTGGTTTTGCCAAGACCGTGCCGTATACCTGATATTCTATATCCAGAAACTTGGCTGAATTAAACCAAATAGAAGGGGTATATTTTTGACGTTTCTTACAAATACTATAGGCTACCGTTTCTCCCATCATCCTTCCGGTATACCATATAGCTTCAATAGGTCGGCGGCCTTCTTGTGCTTGAAGAAGTTGTGCGCAATCGCCAATAGCATATACATCCGGTGCTGTAGTTTCTAGGTAGTCGTTTACCAAAATTCCTTTTTGCGTGTCAATATCACAATTTTCACCATTTTTAAGGAAATTAATATTGGGATGTACGCCAGCAGTGAGTCCAACAAATTGACAGGCAATCTTTTCTCCGCTTGAGGTTACAACTGCTCGGGCACGGCCGTTTTTATCGGCCAATATTTCTTTCAGTTCTGTATTGAGGCGCAAATCGATGTGATGTTCTAGCATATGTCGACTAATCATCGCTGACTCCTCAGCGGGCATCACCGCACGCCAATAATCCGATTCACGCACCAAAAAGGTAACCGGAATGTCGCGCGATTGAAACATTTCGGCCATTTCCAAGCCAATTAAGCCACCTCCTACTATAACCGCACGGTCTAAATTTTTAGAATATTTTTCCATGGTTTGTAAATCCTGGTAAGAATACAAGCCCTGTACGGCGTCTAAATCTTGCCCGGGCCAACCAAATTTATTAGGGGATGAACCAGAAGCGATAATAAGTTTGTCGTAGCTAAATGAAGTAGATTTACGCAAATAAAGTGTTTTAGTTTGGGTATCTACCTTTTCGACATAATCTTGTAATAAATCAATTCGATTTTTTTCCCAAAACCAATTTTCGTAGGGTTGTGTGTGTTCGAATTTCATATGCCCCATGTAGACATACATCAGTGCTGTCCGCGAAAAAAAGTACTTTGTTTCGGCAGAGATAACGGTTATTTTATGATTGCTGTATTTGCGGATAAATCGGGCAGCTGTTATCCCACTGATACCGTTGCCAATTATAACAATATGCTCCATTGTAGAACCAATTAAAACTGTTTGCAAATAAAAATGTTTGGAAGGCAACAACTAGTAGGCGCCCCCATAAAGAATTATAAGATAAGAATATAATTGTGTTTTTGATATATTTAGCTAAGCAATTCCTCTATTATTGATGTTTGAATCGATAACGAATACCAATATTGAAGGTCATTACATTTTGGGCATCTCCCACATAGGCTTGATAAATACCCGGTACAGGCACATAATAGGTGTACAAGGCCTGTATTTCAAAATTAGGATGAAATAAATATTTGGCACCAATCCCCCATTCGGTAAGACTCGTAGTAGTTGCATATAAGGTAAAACGATTCGTAGCATACCAACTAAAAAATATTTTGAGAAAAGGGACCTGAAATCTGAATTGCTGTTGCGGTACTATAGGCTGCCAAAAGGTAAGGGCCGCAAAAATACCAAACTTGGTATTGAATTGATAATCATAATAAAACTGCGTCACCCAATACCAGGCTTTGTCAAAGTTTTGGCCGGTGGGAATAGAAGGAATCGGGGCATAAATGCCTTGTTCGAAGCTGAGTGCTATTTTTTTGAAAGGCGACCATCGAACTCTAGGCCCAATATGGCTAAGTCCAAAATCTGAAAAAACATATAAAGAATCGGTCTCACGTACCAATTTATTTTCTCTTCGGAATTCAAATACTTTAAAAGGCGATGCTTCAAATTCATCATTGACACGATTCGACTTTAGCAATACATCAATTCCAAGGTCGAGTTTGCCCGTAAGGCCATAGCCAAACTGAAAAAAACCGGTAAAATAAGTGCCCCTCGAATGGTTATAGCCGTAATTAGCCGTAAAAACGCTGTTAAATAAGTTAATTTCAAATGTCTTTTTGGGTAAAGTAGCGGCGACAATTATTGGGGTAAAATCTTTTTTATTCTGAATAGAAAATACCGAATCTAAGGCAATGTCATTGAGTGTCCAATCGTATTCTAGATAATTTTTTTTAGCTGTATTTGGGATAGAATCAAGGCTATATTGTTGAATAAACGTTAGGACGTTCGGACTAAAATCGTCTCGATACCAATCGAATATTTTTGATAAATATAGCTTTTGAGTATTGTTATCGTAATATAAAACTAGGCTGTCTTTAAGTGCTTTTTGGGTTTGTTGCGACAGCTGTTGGTCTAAAACGGTAGCTTGGTACGAAAAAGGCGCAATTGCCGGACAGCTTTTGGCGGCACAGACCAACACAAAATGGAGTCGTGGGTCTTTGTATTTTTTTAATAATTCAATTTTTTCTAATTGATTAAGGCTCATCTTTTGCCCGCCGACTATCTGTTTTTTACGAGCAAAAAAGTCTTCGATTTCAGTAGGGCGTTCTACAGGATAGTCTGTTATAACGGCATTTATAACCAATAGGTTGTAAGCATTTATTAGGTAGGCTTTTCGCTGAACTTCGCTAAGTTTTTCTAAAGAAACAGTGGCAATACTATCCACTAATTCGTTCAATAGTTTTGGTGCAGCTTTAATACTACTATAATCAATATTGTTGTTTTGAACAAAGGTGGAAAAAAACTGATTTGATTTACCAAAAAAAGTAGTTTGCCCTTGAAGGAGAAAAGAATATTGAACCATGTAGGCACAAAGGATAAATAGTCGGTACATAGACGCTTTTTAAATTTTAACGATAGTAGCGATGTCTGAAATAAAGCCAAGTTATTAGGCCTTTATAACGGCTAAAACTATTCCAAATTAAGGAATAGGGCTTTCGTTCAAAAAGGCGTTGTACATATAGATATTTAATGAATAGATTTAAACCGTACAATCGCAGCCTTAGCTAGTCGCAGTTTTTTTATCCGTTCTTTTGCTGCCTCGGTACATTTCAAATTTCATCAATCTACAATCAAGTCCTCCATTAAATAGTTGTATTTTCTTGGAGGGACTTAATCCAATAAAGCGATTGAATTTTTCGACCGAACTAATAATCCATGCATTATAACCCGAATAATCCGACTTTAGTTTGTCCCCAAAGGCTTTGTACATTTCTTCGACATCAAAAAAGTTTAGGCGATCGCCATAAGGTGGGTTTGTAAGAACGGTGCCAGGCCCTTCGGGGACTGATCGTTCGTCAAACGACTTGGCTGACAAACGAATACTTTCATCTACACCCGCTTGCGCGACTTGTTGACGGGCATGCATTATAATTTTTTTAGAGATATCAGAACCTATAATTTTCCCATCATAATCACGCTGCCCGGCTTTGGCCTCTAACCAAATTTTTTCAAAGAGTTTTTTATCAAAGTTTTTCCAGTGGCTAAAACCAAAATGTTCTCTTTGTATATTCGGAGCGATATTGTAGGCGTACAAGGCGGCTTCGGTAAGAATCGTACCCGACCCGCAGAAAGGATCAATAAGGGGGGTGTTAATATCCCAACCCGACAATAAGACCATTCCTGCAGCGAGTACTTCGTTCATAGGTGCCCGGTGTCCGCTATCGCGATACCCTCTGCGGTGCAACGATGCGCCCGAACTATCAATCGAAATCGTACATTTATCTTGGAAAATATGTACGTCAATCTGTATGTCCGGATTTACTTTATCTACCGAAGGACGGCTTCCACGCAGGCGTCTAAATTGATCACAAATAGCATCTTTTACCTTTAAGGCAACAAAGGTGGAGTTATTAAATTCGGAAGATTTGAAGACGCGTGCTTGTATCGAAAACGTTTGATCAACATTAAACCATCGTAACCAGTTGATAGCATGGGCTAAATCGTACAATTGTTTTTGGTTGCGTGCTGTATCTACGGCTACAGGATGCAAAATTCTAAGTGCTGTGCGCAGGTGTAGGTTGGCTTGATATAGTTGCGCGGTGTCTGCTTCAAAAGAAACAGCCCTCGATAGTTTTTTGGTTGTTGCTATACCTAGTTGATGTAGTTCTTTTTCAAGGACATTTTCTAGACCCAAAAATGTTTTGGCTATATATGTATTCATGATTTATACTTATTTGTCTACAAAGCTATTCAAATAGTTGGATAAAACAAAAAAGGCAGTACGTCGAAACGCACTACCTTTTTGTTTAGACTTTTTAGAAGGGCCTATTTAATTTTTGGTTATTTTTTTACTTTCGTAAAGATACCCGTTTGATTTAATATTTAGGATATAGCTTCCTGAGGCTAGGTTTTCGGCATTGATAGAATAAATTAGGTTTCCATTAAGAACCGAAACCGAACGTTCTAGTACAACTTGCCCTAGCATATTTACCAACTCAACATCAATGTCAGTTGCTTCTTGGAATTGGAGCTGAAGGTTTATGTTTTTGGAACACGGGTTTGGAAAAATAGAAATTTGATTTGCAAATTCAAAGTTTAGGAATTTAATTTCAGAATAACTGATTACGCCACTTTCATCAAAGCGAATTCTGTAATAATTAGCACCCTGCATAGGTTGTTCGTCTGTCCATTGATAATTTAAAAGGCTGTTTGGAGTACCCTCTCCTAATCGCTGACCAATCGACTCAAAATCATACCCGTTGCTACTTCTTTCGATGCTGTAAATTGTATTGGCTTCTTCTTGGTCAACTGTCCAGTTCAAGCTTGCTGTCTTTCCTTCTTTTTGTACCTCAAAGCGGATGAGTTCGAGGGGCAAAGAGGTAGGGACAATAGCAATCGTAAAGGGGCTATAGCTAGTCACAATATTGGATCGAATGGTTCCGCTGCTTAGCGTACCTGTAAGGGCAGTGTTACCCTCGTCTTCCCATCGATTGCTAGGGTTGGGTGCCTTACTAAAGTAGTGTGCTACTTTTAGGTCGTTCAAGTTGCTTATGCCACTTTGTGGCCCCCAATGTAAGGTTACTTGTGCGGCTGTACCTAGGTTCAGTACATCGTCCAAGTCCCAGTATTCTACAGGGCTAACCCCACCCAAATCTATGGTATTAAAATTAGCAGCATCAGGGTGTATTGTATTAAAGTACTCCGCTGAGAAAAATTCGCCATCAAAGGTATTCGTTGTAATTTCAATAGGACCCAATATACCTCCTTTGCCCGTCGGGAAAATGAAGTTAGTAACAGTGGAGTTGCTCGTTTCTTTGACAACAGGGCCTTCAACATAGCTTAGGTTAGAGGCATTTAAGGCACTAGCATCGGCATCAAAAACAATGACTTGGCTTGAATTTGTGAGTAATTTACCCGATACAAAACTCATACTATT
This sequence comes from uncultured Aureispira sp., assembly GCA_905480485.1. Lineage (GTDB taxonomy): Bacteria > Bacteroidota > Bacteroidia > Chitinophagales > Saprospiraceae > Aureispira. Next base: position 561 of record CAJQQM010000063.1, on the reverse strand, counting down.
GTCTATAGCTATTTCTGCGCAAGCTACTTGTGTATTACCGCTAGCTTTCTGAAGCGTTAGATTATAAAATTCTTCTACCCCGCCAGGGTCAGCTGTTTGGATAGTTTGTAGACCAGTTCCCACAAAATAAATATTACCTTCTCCTTGATCAAAAGCAGTTCTATCGGCTTGATTAATCCAATTGCCCGATAATATCAAATGTCCATCAAGCCCCGGTTCATTCATATCTAAAGCACCGATTCCTGCAGCAAGAGTCAGATCGCCCTGCACAAAAACAGAATCAGCAGCACTTGCAAGCTTTAGGCTTAAGTTGTTAATCGTTAGATGATTGCTGTTGGCTACAGAACCATATTCTGCAGCAAGAACAGAGTTTTGGTCAATCACGCAATTGCTGCTTGCATTGGCTTGGTCTATAAGTACATCGGTATTGCTACTTGGCACTTCTAGGTTGGACCAATTGGCACAATTAAACCAATCGGTATCACTAGCACCTGTCCACAAACCATCGTTTGTTGTGCCGCCAGTTACCGTAAATACATCCGAACAAAAAATTCCTGGCAA
>CAJQQM010000062.1 GCA_905480485.1 uncultured Aureispira sp. | reverse complement strand
GCTTGATTATGAATGTTTTGTAATTTAGTCTACTATTAATCCCGTAATTTACTGCTTAAAATGTTCAATTTAATTCAAAAAAAAATCAAAATAATTTGCAAAATAATAAAAGCGCCTTATATTTGTGTCGCTCAAGCAAGTAAGGGTGATTAGCTCAGTTGGTTGAGAGCACCTCGTTTACACCGAGGGGGTCGGGGGTTCGAATCCCTCATCACCCACTTTTAAGCTTCTACATTTTTGTAGGAGCTTTTTTTTTTGTTACATACAAGTACTCACCTGTGTGTCATTTATACATTCTTTACAGTGCATCCATAGATCGCTATTACATAGGTGTTAGTATCGAACTTGCAAGGAGGTTAGGTAGACAAAAGGGAGGCAGTAGTAAAGCAACAAAAATTGGCGTACCTTGGGTTCTTGTACACACTGAACTGTATCGAACAAAAAGTGAAGCTATGAAAAGAGCATCTTACCTAAAAAGACAAAAAAGCAGAAAACTTATTGAAAAGATCATCCAAGCGAGTTCCTAATATAGAAACGATTAGCAAGGATGGTACAGAGCATCCCGAACGTTGCTTCGGGAGGGTCGAGGGTTCGAATCCCTCAACACCCACTTTTAAGCTTCTATATATTTGTAGGAGCTTTTTTATTAGATAGATGGGTCAACGTTGATTTTATTTTGTATATTATATCAGTAAATCAATGTACTAACGATGATAACCTATGAGCATACGTTTTCAAAAAGCTGCCGCTTTATCTAATTTTTCCCGATACAACCCTAATTCGGGTAGAGGTTTTTACGAAAGTTATTTTATCCGAGCGAACCATCCTAAAGACCCTAAAGCTTTTTGGATTCGTTATACGCTATTTTCTCCCAAATCCAAACCCAAAGAAGGTATTGGAGAATTGTGGGCTATTTACTTCGATGGTGCCGAAATTTTTTCAAGTAAAACAGAACTCCCTTGGAGTCAATGTCAATTTCCACGTAAGCAGTTTAGCGTACAAATAGGTGATAGTTATATCAATAATGTGGTGGCTAAAGGCCAAAGTAACCACCTGCAATGGGATATCAACTATTCATCGGAACAGCCCCCGCTATTCTTGCTGCCTTTGTCGATGTATACCGCCCCTTTCCCAAAAGCAAAATCAATTGTGAGTCAACCTTTTGCTGTGTTTAATGGATCCATTAATATTGGCAATAAGCAATTTTTAATTGACAATTGGCTGGGGTCTCAAAATCATAATTGGGGACAAAAACACACCGATTTTTATGCATGGGGACAGGTAGCTGGTTTTGACAACAGCCCTGCTACTTTTTTAGAAATAGTAACAGCTAAGCTTGTAGTAGGAGGGATAGATACCCCTTTTATTACACTCATGGTCTTGCGCCATGAAGGAAGCACCTATCAACTCAACACAACTGCTTGTTGGCTGCGCAACAAAGGGTCTTTCGACTATTTTCAATGGGATTTTGAATGTATGACACAGCAAATTGTTGTAAAAGGACAGATAAAAGCATCTAAAGATGCTTTTATAGGCCTAAAGTATAAAAACCCAATTGGAGGTTTCAAAAATTGTTTGAATAGTAAATTAGCGAGTTGTAGCTTGGAAATCAACGAAACAAAAGCGACAGGAATGCCTCAGGCACTATATACGCAACACCGCTGTGCATTCGAAATTTTAACCAACGAAGGAAAAGAACATCATGGGATACACATCAATTTTTAAAAGTAAAAAATCAAAGGAGCGCGTAAAGGGCAAGTATGTACTCATAACGGGTGCAGCACAAGGTATCGGATACGAAACAGCTGTTCAATTCGCAGCAGCAGGTGCTCATCTTATTCTAACAGATATTGATACCGATCGTTTGGATGCAGCAGAACGTTCTTTGAGGGCTTATCCAAAAAGTCAGCTTTTTTGTTACACGGTTGATGTAGCAAACAAACAGCAAGTCGAGCACTTGGCACAACAAGTAGAAGCTGAAATCGGGAGGCTTGATATCCTAATCAATAATGCAGGGATTGGTTATCATGGGGCTCTTGAAAGCACTTCTTTAGCTACCTGGAAGCGATTGATTGATATTAATATTTGGGGGTCTATTTATCATATTTATGCTTTCCTGCCTCTTTTTAAAAAACAGAAAGCAGGACAAATAGTCAACGTATCTTCAGGCCAGGCTTATTTTAGGATTCCTTCATGGGGTGCTTATGCAGCAACCAAATTAATGATTGGAGCAATTAGTGATATTTTGCACTTCGAGTTGCAAGCCTACAATATTAAAGTAACGACAGTATTTCCCTATGTGGTAAATACCGGCTTTTATAAAGCGGTCGAGGGCCAAAGTTTAGGGGCTAAATTGTCGATGAAATTACTCCCTTTTTATGCTCAAAAACCGTCTACTGTCGGCAAAATAATTTTCAATGCAATTGTCGAAGAAAAACGCATTGAGATGGTTAATATTCTTAATAGCCTAGCCAAAGCAGTACATTTTTTCAATCCTGTTTCTAACTTATTCATCAAACTGGCCAATAATATGCTCAACGATACCACCTTTAAAGGTGCTGAGGGTTTGGTTTATGAACGTTTAGAGGCTATTGCAAGTGGTCTCGCTGACCTCACAAACGCTGTTGTCGGCCAAACAGGCTTTGAGCTGTGGGAAGTTATGTCAGGAGAACACGAATTTGTCGACGGACCTGCTGGTAAATTACCTTTTGAGTTTCAGATTGACTGGGGAGCGGCTAGTATTGTAGATTTTCTAAACCCCTTTGACGAACAGTTTTTATCCAACCGTCTTAGCGGGACCGTCACAATAGGCGGTTTATGTACCGCTGCGCCTTGTACCGGGCGCTTGGATTTAAACTATTTTTCAGAACAAAAAATAAGGTATACATTTGATTTCGAAGTAGCGGGAACTATGTATCAGTATATTGGAGAAAAAAGAAATATTTATCCTTGGAATATATTGTATTCTCACACTACTTGTTTTGGCGAATTACGTATCAAGGAAACAAGGCAATTGATTTCTACTTCTATTACGCATTTTCATTGGGATACCTTATGGACATCTGCCAAAAGCTTTAAAATTGTAAAGGCCTAATCCCTGAAGTTATTGACCCACAATGATACGTTCAAAGTCGCGTACCAAAGCACGGCCATTTTCGCTTAGTTTGTCCAAGTTTTTTCCGTTTTTCAGTTTCGAAAAAGCAAGAATGACAAAATTGTCGGCACAAATTTCGTCAGGGTGTATAATGTAATTGGTGTTCTTTTCGATTTGTTCCCAAAACCCGCTCAAATCCTCGACAGAATAACCAACAGTTTTGTTTTTAACAGACCAAAGACCGGCTCGGTCACCTACTTCAAATAATTGAAATGTCAAATAGCTAAAAAAAGCAGGTACTTCTTTCTTGAAGCTTTTGTATCGACTGTAAATGGCTGGAATGGCTTTGAAAGAACGCCCACTACTATCTTTTACCGTAATTGCGTATCGGAGATCCACACCATCGGGGTTGTACAAAACGCGTTTTTTTAGAAAATCAGAAAGTGCAAGACTTGGTAATTGTTCAAAACCAATTCGTTGGTATAGGGCAGTTCGTTTTAGTTTGTTGTAGCGAGAAAACACATGAAAAATTTCATGTAGCATTGTCCGAAGAAAAGCGGTGTTCTCTGCGTCTTTATTTTGGGGTATCATAGGGGCGGGTATTACAATAGCATTATCTCTTGTATAAAATACCGAGGGGCCGTAATATGCCCCTTTTGTTTTGATTAAAACGATTTCCGGGATTTGTAGTTTTGGGTCGATACTAAAGCACATTTTCAGCGCTTTATCCATTATTTTTTGTACAATCTCCTGCTCTTGCGCATCAAATGACATCAAGTCTTTTTGTAGCATCTTTTGATAGCTAGATAATTGTTCCTCTCGAGTTAAACTTACTGTTTCTTGTTGCATTTGAATGGCCATTTCTAAGGGCGCCACCTTTGCAAAAAACAGCTCTTTTTCATCTTTTATTACATAGGCGGAAGCTTCTTCAACACTTAACAGTCGATAGCCCTTAGTTTTGGCGGCGGTAGCCTTGCCTGTAGTTGATTTGGAACAAGCCACAAGGCTTGTTAAAATTACCAAAAGCAGAAGCATCAGGGCATTGGAATTATTGTTGGAAGAATGGTATTTTAAAAACATAAAATTATTTTTTGGTGACGTTAGTGTTAGGGTCAAGATGCATCTTCAAGCCTTCGACCAATCCAGATTAATTAAAAGCATATTGCGAGGGTTACTATAGACTTTTAAATTCCATTAACTAATAATTATTGTAAATGTACCTTAGATTTTGATTGTACATCCTCAAAATGCTCATTTTTTTTAATTAAGGCAATTTTTTAATTGAACAACTGCTTCAGGGCCAAGACAAAATAGCAAATCTAATATACTAAGATTAGGGATAAAGCCCAATCGGTCTTCAAATACCTGCGGATAAGCTTTGGCTTTAAAATTAGGGTCGATGTTTTGCTGAAAATTTTTGGGCAAAATAAAAGATCTAAAATCAAGGGTGTCTACGGTCGTTTTTTTTACGTAAGTATTCGTATATGTACAATTAGGTACTATTTGCAATAATTCAAGAACAAGTTCATGCACATCTCGACAAAAATGAAATAGCAATTCGTATTTCTTTTCAAACAGTGCTTTAAAATCGTCTTTGTAATAGTCAAAAAAAGGACTGTTTCCGTAGGCGGTTTGAATGCTGCGCCAATGCATTAATTGCCATTTGCCGTGGTTATCGATAGCTACCGATTGTATATTGGTTTGCTGATGCTTACCTTTTAGCAAAGGGATGCTTAAAGAAACGGTACCATTTGCAGAAGCGATTATGCATCGATTTCGGAAAGATCCTTTGCGGTAATTTTCGTGTTGTTCAATAACAACAGATTCAAATTTTAAAAATTTGGAGTAATATTGAACAGGCCCCAAATACTGTAGTTCCAAAAGAATCGAATGCTGCATTTTTAATGGTTTAGAGCGATAGAAAAGCAATATTAAATGCTAAAAAAAGGAGGTAAACAAAGGATTTAAAACTACTAAATAAGTAAAAATCAATGTTTTTATAAATTCTTTGTATGAATAAGCCAAAAAAGATTGAAAAAATTGCTTTTTTGACGATTCAACCGTACCTTATCCTGTAATCAACTGGCAAAATCCTTTTTTTGTAGTACGTACCAATCATTTATGTTTAAAAATGACGGCTATTTGCGTTTTTTTTCACTAAAATCAGGTCTTTTACAGATTTACACTTACTAAGCCTTTTTTTTTGGAAAAAGAATATTATTTTTGTCATTGATTAGGTATTATACAGATCTTTAATTTGTTGATGCCTTTTTGATTCTTTGGAGATTTCATTAAATTAGAAATCGCCACTCGAAATAGATGTGCCTGAATAACGATTATTAACTAATTTTTAATTTTATTCGGTCATTTATTTTCCGGTAACAAAATGAAACTTATGAGAAAATATTTATTTTTTGCTGTTTTGATGCTAATATTGAGTAGTTCTGCGGTTGGGCAACAGGATGCAATGTATACCAAATACATGTTCAATCCATTACCTTACAATCCTGCTATTACAGGCTCAACTCAAGCGCTAGACATGATTTTGTTGCATAGACATCAATGGTTTGGAATCAAAGGTGCCCCTATGACACAAACATTTTCTATTCATTCTCCCATCAAAATTGGTAAAAATAACGAAAACGCTTCTGTTGGTGGTTTTTTAGGGCACGACCAAATCGGAGTTACACGCACCTTTACAGGCTATGCCACCTTTAGTTATCGACTACGTCTAAACAATCCAAAAAGGTCTCGCAAAATTATTTACTTAAACATCGGTTTGAGTGGGGGTGTGGCCAATTGGTCGGCTAATTACGAATCCCTTAATCTTGATGATAGTAATGATCCTTCTTTTCAGAACATGACTCCAAACTTGGTCTTACCTAATTTTGGTGCCGGATTGTACTTGTATTCAAAAATGTGGTATGTAGGTATTTCGGCCCCTAAGCTTTGGACGAATAATATGCGAACAAGAATGCAAAATGAAAATTCTGCATTGCCCATCGCACAAGAATACCGCCACTACTATCTTACGGCTGGAGGCGCAATAGAAATTACAGAGAATTTTGTCATTCGACCCTCCATACTAATCAAGAATGTTGGGTTGTTTGTAAGTAGAAATAATAATAATACGGTTGCTGCTCCAACTGAGTTTAATATCGATTTAGGTTTTTTGCTAATGCGTAGATTTTGGGTGGGAGTTTCCTTCCGTTCATCTGTCGAAGCACTTGCAGGTTTAGGTTCATCCTACGACTCTATCGATTTTTGGTTAGGAATGCGACTTAAAAATGGTATTCGATTTGGATTAGCGTATGATTATACACTCACCAACCTTCAAGGTCCAGGAATGGGGTCTTACGAGGTTATGTTGGGTTATGATCTTTACAAAACACTTGAAGATGAAGATGGTGGTAGAATTATCGATCCACGCTATCTCAATTTTTAAATTTTAATTTAAATCAGTAGGATATTAATTTTAGGCGCGCCCATTATTATTTAACACAGAAACACTATACGAATTAAAGTAAGTACTTGAAGGTAGAAAAGTCTGTTTCACTTACTTATCACATTTTCTAAACAGAACTATGCGATTCCTAAATTATTATTTAACAATTTTTGTTGTCTTGGTATGCTGCACAATGGTAGATGCTCAACGTGCAAAATTGAACCGCGCAGAGCGCCTGATGGGGCAACACAATTATACTGCTGCTATCGATATCTATCTCGAAGTTTTAGAGAAGGGTAGTGATTCGGATGCGGCAATTGGTATTGCAGAATGTTATCGTCGCGTTGGCAATCCCGACGAGACAGAATATTGGTACGGTTTAGTCTCAAAATTGCCCAATGCACCCCAAAAATCATGGTTGTATTATGCACAGGCATTGCAAAGAAACGGGAAATACAACGAGGCCAAAAAATGGGCAGAAAAATATGTTAACGACATAGAACCCAATAACACACAGGCTATGTGGTTGATTAAGTCTTGCGAGGAATCCGTTGTTCAAGATTTAAAAGCTTCGGGCAAACTATATAAAGTAAGCCCTGTAGAAGAAATCAACACTGAATACGATGAGTTTGCTCCAGCTTTTTTCAAGAATGATTTAATCTTCGTTTCTTCAAGAGAGCATCCTGCCCATATCAAAAATTTTAATAGATGGTCGGAACAAGAAAATAAACCTTTCACAGAAATATACACAACAAAAAGGAACCAAATAGGAGAACCTGAAGAGTTTAAGTTTAATTATGCGGACCCTGAAAAATTCAGCAAATCACTAAGTACTAAATACCACGATGGGCCTACTTCTTTTAATGCAGAGTTTAACACAGTATATTATACTAGATCAAGCCCTAAACGTTCAGACGATGGTATTTTAAGGCTTAAGATTTACGAATCTAAAGGTGCACCGAATAAATATTCAGAACCAAGGCCTTTGCCATTTAATGGTGAAGAGTATTCTGTTTTGCATCCCACTATTTCAGACGATGGAGAAATGTTATTTTTCTCTTCAGATATGCCTGGAGGATTTGGAGGATTCGACTTGTACGTATCCTACCTAGAGGATGGCAGATGGTCACCTCCCGACAATTTAGGCCCTACGGTCAATACCGAAGGCAACGAAGTATTTCCTTCCATACATAAAAGCGGAGTTTTATATTTTGCATCTAACGGTCTAGTAGGCCTAGGAGGATTAGATATTTACAAAACTAAGCAGAATTTTGGTGCATGGACCGACCCTATCAACTTGGGCTATCCGATCAACACACGCGATGACGATTTTAGTTTTGTTGCTAATGTGGATCAAACACATGGTTACTTTGCTTCCAATCGAAAAGGGCAGGGAGGAGACGATATTTATACCTTTACCAAGCTTTCTGTAACGATAGAAATCAATGTTTTTGATGAAGATACGCAAATGCCTATCGAAGCTGCAGATGTTTTCACACCCTGTTCTGATGTTCAAAATTTCATGACCAATCAGGATGGTAAAGTGATTATGGAGTTACCTCTTAACAAAGCCTGTGATTTTGCCGCAGAAAAATTGGGCTATCAACCCAACTCAGTTCGCTTGCCTAAAAACCAGATGCCAGGCAAAACAATATATGTACAAATTCCTCTGAAAATGGAGTGTATTTTTATCATATCGGGGACAGTGGTCGATGGCCTTTCAGAACTACCGGTAGATAGTGCATTGGTGCGTCTGCAATCTTATTGTTCTGGCGAGCAAGACGAACTTTCTATGTACACAGATGCTGAGGGGCGTTATGAGTTTAGAGATGTGCGCGAAGATTGTGATATCCGTGTTTCTGTAGCCAAACCTGGTTTCACGAAAGGTTCTGTTACTTTCAAGACCGGAACGGAATGCGGCGAACCTGCAAAAATTGCTGGAGTTATTGACGATTCTGGGGCAATTGTTAAATCAATTCCTTTGTATTGTTTTGGAGACAACTGTGAAACAAATGAGAATGATACTACAATTCCTGATATAGACCCTGATTTATGCGTTCAAGATTCGATACAGCAACCTGATGGAAGTACAGAAATTGTATTCTGCGACGGAACTTCTAAGATTATAGGTACGGATGGAATCGAAACTTTTTACGATGAAAATAAAAATGAAATTGACCGACCAAATGTGGGGAATGCACAACTAGTTCACATCTTCTACGATTTTGATGATGCAAGAATTCGTTCTGATGCCAAAAAAGGTCTCAATGATTTAGTAGCAATTTTAGATGCTTATCCAGAAGCCAAAATAAAGATTACCTCGCACACCGATGCTAGAGGTAAACGAGGCTACAACAAAAGATTATCTAAAAGACGTGCAGAGTCTGTAATTCGTTACTTGATGGGTAAAGGCGTAAGTAAAAATCGCTTAGAAGCCAAAGGTATGGGTGAGGAGGTCATGATAAATGATTGTTACGATGGTATTGAATGTTCGGAGGAACAACATCAGGAAAATCGTCGTACAGAATTTACTGTGGTAGAATATATTCCACCAACTTTGGGTGATGGCAAATCTAGAAAGCCTTCAACTATCAAGACAAATGGATGTACTGATTGCCCAGGTGCCTCTGAGGTAGAAGAGTCAGCTAATGATGCTTCTATGGAATCTTCTATCAATCAAGAATAATAAAAACTGAAATACTCCTAAAAAAACCTTAGTTGCCTAGGCAACTAAGGTTTTTTTATTGACGGCTATTCGATTAGTAATTACAGCTACATCTTCTAGTGCTTCTACTTAGATTCTAAACTATCGTTTATGGGCACAGGAATAGATTCTATTTTTTCGGTAACTACACCGGTTTGCTGATTAAATTCTAATGCTGATTCAGCAAAATCTTCCTTAGAAAGTTCGATTAATTCCAGCAGCGCTCTTTTTTCAGGATCGTAAATTGGTATACCCTCTCCAATTTGCTTAGTAGGAATTATCGTAGCCTTCAAGAAAGAGCCTTCTTTGTCGAGTTTCAATTGTAGGATAGGCCCAACTCCTTTCGAACCGACTAGGCTAAATTTATCATAAGTACAAAAATTACCCATACTATAGCTAATAAATTTATTTTTGTAGAGTTCAACCGCACGTGTAACATGGGGGCCATGTCCAAGAATTAGGTCGGCACCTGCATCAATACATTGATGTGCGAACTTGTATACATTTCCTCGATTGAAGCCCAAAAAAACTTCGTCTTTTCTTGGTGTATGTCTTGCAGATGCTCCTTCTGCACCCGCATGAAAAGAAACGATTACAATATCACAAATACTATCTAGCATGCGTACAATTTCGGCGGCCTCTTTATAGTTTTTCATGTTAAAGCATCCGCTGTTTGGAGCTGCGGCTAAAAATCCATACTTAATATTATTTTGATTAAAGATGGTATAAGGGCGTTTAATAGAGCCTGCATAGTGTAGGCCCGAACTATCTAAAATTTGAGCGCTTGTACTACGTCCGGTGGCTCCAAAGTCGTTGGCATGATTGTTCGCAATACTAACAAGATCAAAGCCAGCTTCTTTCAAATGATTGGTATAATGAGCAGGCATTCTAAAGGTATAACAATATTTGGGGTTGTTGCAAGATTTAGCCGTACCTCCTCGACCAATAACGCCTTCTAAATTGCCAAATGTAAGGTCGGCGTCCATTAAATACTTCTTGACCCCCTTAAATAAAGTACGTCCATCTTCGGGCGGTAATGATCGACTTGAGGGATAATCGGTACCCATCATGATGTCACCAACCGCTGTTATTGAAATAGTATCAATTGATGGTATGACGCTATCTTGTTGAGATAGTTCCAAGCCTTTTGTGCTAGCAGAATTTTCAATAGGGCTTCCCAGGCTACAACTACCGTTAATTACAGTAATAAAGGCAACAATAAAACAGTTAATAAAGATATATTTTGTCATTTTTATGGCTTAATTAATCAATTCATTTTTTTCATAAGACGAAAGCAGCACGTATCTTATTCCAAAAATAATTAAATTTTAGGATTCCTTTCGATTGCTTGAATATTTCTTAGTATATTTATTAATCCCCTTCCATTCGTTCTTTAAAATTTCTAAATGAAAAATCATATCAGAGTTACGTGTGGGCTAATTGAACAAAAAGGAAAGTTTCTGATTGTACAAAGGGCGGAAACTTCGAGACACGCCTTTAAATGGGAGTTTCCAGGAGGAAAACTCGAGTTTGGAGAAAGCTTGGAAGAGTGTATGGCCCGTGAATTGAAAGAAGAATTAGATATTGAAGTCGTGGTTCACAAACAATTCGAAAGTGTTTTTCGAGAAGATGGTGAATTATCCTTAGAGTTGATTCCTTTTTTTTGCGCAATTGTAAGTGGAGAAATTACTTTACTTGAGCATTTAGATAGTGCATGGATTGATATTCAAAAGCCTATCGAACAATCCTTATGTGCTGGTGATTTGGTTATTGCACAACAATTAGCTGCCTACCAACTTAAAAGTAGGGGTTAGAGTATTGGATTTCAAATAGTATTTATACTGTATTTTGTTAATTGTATGCATTGTTTTAGGGAATAACTCCAATGATTTCATACATATTATATCGCTTATATTATAACTTATATAATCCCTCTATTAGTTAACACCCTCCAAGGGTATGGACCCTCCAAGGGTCCTTCTAAGAAGTCCACCCACCTAAGATTTTTTTAAATTGTACTCCAGGGCCTTTATAAAAAGACACCGACAGAATGCCGTATCATAATTTTTAAATACAGATTTAATCATTCCCTATTTTTTGAATCATCAAATTAGGGATATAGTCGATATTTTGATTGTCTAATAAATCGAATTATTTTCAGTGAAATTTGAATTAATCTTGAGACGTTGAGGAATCTCTAATATTTATAAGTTCTTGACTTACTTTTTTAAAGAGGATATTAGATTATTTGCTTTTTGAATTACTTCAGCTTCGTTTTTTAAATCAAGTGCAAACTGAGAAAATGTCTCGTCAAAATCTGGCATATATCCTAAAATTAAAGGCGCTAAACTGCCATAAAGTTTTTCGTTCATTCCGAAAATAGAATCGTTTTCTTGGTAGGGGTCGATTGTATAACTTATGAGGGATTTGAAAAGTAAACGATTGCCATTTGTCCAAACCATTTTTGAGGGTGGGTCCAGATGAGAGATATAATAAATTGATTTCTTCTCGAGATCTAGATTTGATTTGACATTTAGTTTAGAGCCAATATTTAAATTGCCACTAAGAAGTAAAATAGTTGAATTCCAGCGCGCAAAATCTTCTATGTTGGTTAAGATTTTCCAGACTACAGTAGGTTTTGCTTTGATATATATGGATACGTTTGTGGTTCTACTAAAGAGTGATTTAGTAGTTTTGGCACGACCGTCAATTTCTTTGTTGGGTGTTAACATATTGGGAATAAATGTATTAACAAGTATGTTTGGTTTTGGTGTTTGTGATAATCAAAGTTATAAATAAATCTGGTAGAAAAGAACTGAAATATTTGTATATCGCATTCGAAGCAATTTTTTTAAAGAGTCTAGCCTTAAATAAATCTGATTAATCATTAAATTGATTTATTGAACTTCAAAAAACTCTAAACAGAATTTTTGATAAAAAATTAAAGCTAAGAAGTAGTTATTAAGGATTACCGTATTAAATTAAAATAAATAAATTAAAATAACAAGAAAAGTACTGTAAGGAGTTACAAAAAATCAATTTGAAAAATGCCCCCAAAAGTTATGGGGAATAAAAAAAAGGCTATCCTTTTGCAAGGGTAGCCTTTTAAATTATATAGCATGTAAGAAAACTAGTCTTTAATTACTAGTTTATGACTTATTATACCACTGTTAGTTTTGATATTGATGACATACAAGCCCGCGTTTAGAGTACTTGTATTGATTTGCTGTAAGTTTGTCCCCTTACTTAATCCTAATACGAAATCCGGCATGACTGATTGACCAATAGCATTCAGAATAGAAATTTCTGCTTTACCATTAACGGATGCATTAATTTCTAGCATAACATTTTCATCTGCCGAAGAAGGATTTGGGAATACTTTTGAAGACTCAATGTCACTAAGAACCTTCTCGGTATTAACGGTCCAGTCATAAACCCAAAAAATAGTTTTTTCTGAAGTAAAGGAGTTGTCGCAAAAGAATGTTGAGTTGATTGGCTTAACTTCCCATGCATAAACGCTATTAGCTTCCAACGTTCTCCAAACATCTATATCTGTTGTAATAAATTCGTGGTCATCACCTCCTGAGATCGGCAAACCTAAGAAGTTAATTTCATAAATATGAACATAATACATAGTGGCTCCGTTTACAGCATTCCAAGTGAAATTTACAAGTGGATTTGGTGCAATAGCTGAATCTGAAGGAGTATTTACGGTTGCTACATCGGTAATGTCGATATTAGAAGGCTCAGGGTAAAGCGTTTCGTATGCTCGAGCGATGATATCTAGTTTGATAGCATCTCCTTGTTCTGGTGAAAATAGTGTAGCACATGCATCTGAGTAATAACTCATAACATTTTCTGAAGTGGTGCCAGTTGTATCGCTCAAAGGTGCAAAGGTATTTACGTTAAATGAAACACCAGCAATAGACGATAAGCCGGTAGATCCAGCTTGTAAGTCGGAAGCCGTAAATGTATGTGTTTCACCAGGTGCTAGGGCCACAGGTAGCGTAAAAGACCTGTCAGCAGTAGAAATCTGTGAAGTCCCATCTGTAAAAATATCGCTAATAATTACAGCGGTGTTGGCAGCTACTGTTAGGGTTGTACTCGTATTTAGTACCTGCAAACTATCCATAGCAATATCGTGAGCAGCACCTGTAATTGTATAATTAGCTTGTGCTGCATTAAAATTCAAACTAGGAGCAGAAGGAGCACTTACATCAACATCTAGGTAATAGTCCCCCATGTTAATAAATCCATACTTCACATCCAAAGAACTTTGTAAGGAAGCGCTGATGATATCATTTGTTGAATTGGCAGCAACAAATAAATCTGTTGTATCTGAGTCGCCAATTGTATCTTGCCACATCGTGGTAGTATTAGCCCCTAAAGTATATTGTGTTTCAATGACGATTTTTGTTTTTGGATACAACTTATCTTTAGTTGAATTGTTTTTCAAAAACATTTCAGTGAGACTGGAATTATCTTCTGTAAATTTAAAAGCAGTAGCGTTAGGAGCAATCATTTCAGGACGGAACATATATCCTTGAGGGTCGTGGGCTGTTGCAGCGTAGTCACAACCGTTGTTGTAGGCACCACCAAAAAAACCAAATAAATAGTTGGGTTCGGTGTCGCAAAAACCATCAGCAGCTACTGTACAGTTGTCGTTTCCGCCACCACGGGCAATATTTTCAACAGGCCATCCTGATAAAGTAAAGGAAGGTGTACGTCCATTGGTTCCAGTCATTACGTCGGCATAATTGCTGTTTTCCCAACCAAAAAATGTGTGTGGTAATGAAAAGAAGTGTCCAAGCTCGTGCGTTAGAGTTGTAGCGCTGCCGTTAACCGCACCGCGAATGGCATAAATTATATCTAAGCCTGAAGTATAATAGCCCAAAGTTGTTCCACCAGATTGACCACTGACAATTTGGTTACCAATAAATATATTCACAACACCGTCTATTTTGTATAGACCCATGAAATAGTTGGCTAGGCCTGTAGAAAAGTCATTGTTGTACAAATAATCCTGATTGATTGTTCTGACGGGGCCGGCTAGATAAAATTCGATGTTTAAGTGTAGGTAATCGTCGTTTAATCGACACAAATTAGCAATAATGTCACTAATTTTTTCACCACCTGTACCATCGCTTTTGTTTACAACGTGAAACTGAAGAGGTACAAAAACAGTACTGTCGTTTGAACGACTACTTTCAAAACGAGCCAATAATTCAGCTTTATTTCGCCTGTTTTCTAGCATTCTGTTTTTGATAGAAATACCCTCATCAATCGAAACGCCACATTTAGCATGATTGTGATGACTTTGAGCATTTGACAGCGTAGCAAAGGCAAATAGAGTAAAAAAGAGAACGATAATGTTAAGTGATTTATTCATAATTTTAAATTATATTGTAAAAAGTTGAATCTAGAACTTTAAAGTCCAGATTTGCAAATATAATAATTATTGGATACTAACAACCAAAATTTAGCATGGACTTGATTTATTTTACTAAAATAAATAAGTGCACGATGCCTTTAATGGAAAAATTCTATTATTTGTATAGCGAAGTTGTGTTGGAGGGACTATAAAAGTAACATAAAATAACAGCAAGTCAATAAAAATGCGTAATATTTTGTCTTGGAAGGATGTATTTTTACATATTATGGACATAAAGTCGTATTTGAATACGCTTGAATAAAAAAAGCCCTCCCTTAATATTAAAAGGGAGGGCTTTTTTATAAAACTAGTTTTTTGCTAATCTTTAAGTACTAATTTATGACTTACAGTTCCGTTTTTGGTCTCAATATTTACAATGTACAAACCTGCTTGAAGCATCCTTGTATTTAATTGTTTGATATTATTGCCCTTGGTTAACTGAATACGATAATCAGGCATGACAAGCTGACCAATACCATTATAAATACTCAATATAGCTTCGCTGTTTATCTTAGAATCTATCTCAAGTAAGATGTCTTGCGCGCTACTAGCAGGATTAGGAATTAACTTTGACTGATTTATATCTGCATTGATATTATCAATATTTATCGTCCAGTCATTAACTGTAAATTGTGCTTTGGTAGAGCCTTTTGAGCTGTAATTGCAAAAACCTGTAGAATTGAGCGGGTAAACGACCCACTCGTAGCTAAGACTAGGGTCTAGTGTAAGCCAAGTATCAGTATCTGTTGTAATAAAATCATATTCATCTCCATTCGATACTGGCAATCCTAAAAAATTAATTTGATAGACATGAACGCGATACATGCTTGCGCCATTAACAGCGTTCCACACAAAGTTGATGAGTGGGTTTGGTGTAACGGCATTATCAATCGGATTAATTACGGTAGCTGTATCCGTAATATTGCTGTTAGAAGGTGCGGGATAAAGATTCGTGTAAGATCTTGCAGCAAAGTCTAACTGTATTGCTATTTTTTGATCTTCAGTAAAGTCCTGTATACAGCCTTGATAAGTAAAGTAACTCATGTAATTGTCCGAATCTATATGTACGGTATCCGATGAAGGGGCATAGGTTTTGGCTTCAAAGTTGACTCCAGCAATAGCAGTTGCTGTGTGTATTAGGTCAGCTGCTTGAAACGTGTAAGCTGCACCAGGGGCTATAGCAGAGGGCAAGCTAATACTTCTACTATTCGAAGTAATTGTGCTACCAGCTGCTGTATCAATTAATAATTCTTCTAGGTTTATTAGTGTGCCACTTGATATCGTGTTCGTGGTACTGTTGTTCTGCACTCGAATACTATCCATTTCTGTAAGGTGGCTTCCTCCCGAAACTGTAAATCGAGCTGCTGCTGCTATAAATGAAATCGAAGGTTCGGTAGAGGTTATGTTCATATCAAGAACATAGTTTCCCATATTAATAAACCCATATTTAACATCATTTGAAGTTTGTAAAGCAGCACTGATAATATCATTACTACTATTAGCTGCACAGAAAATAGTGGTGGAGTCTGAATTGCCAATCGTATCCATCCACATCGTTGTATAGTCGCCATTGTTATCTGTAAAGCCTGTTTCGACAACTATGAGTGTTTTGGGATATATTTTATCTTTGGTTGAGTTATTTTGTAGGAACAAATTAGTCAAGGCGCCATTATCCTCTTGCATACTAAAAGAACTTGCATTATCTGCAATAAAGTAAGGCCTAAACATATATCCGTAAGGGTCGTGGGCAGTGCCTAAATATTCACAACCGTTGTTAGAATTGGGATTAGCGCCTCCAAAAGCGTAAGAGGGATTGGTGCCGCAAAATCCATCTGCAGCACTTTCGCAGTTTTCCATAGATCCGCTGCGCGCTATATTTTCAACTTCTACCCCTGAACTTGCAACAAATGATGGCGTTCGACCATTTGCATTGGCAACAACATCGGAATACTGTTGACCTTCCCAACCGAAAAAAGTGTGTGGCAAGGTGAAAAAATGTCCGAATTCATGGGTGCCTACTTCCAAGTGGTTCATGTTGTATTGCGGTATACAAATAAAATCGTTTTGCGTACCGCCTAGATAATAGCCACCATTTCCAGGCGTATTTTGAACAAAAAATACATTAATTGGACCCTGTACCTTATACATGTTCATGAAATATTTGGCGGATTCAGTATTGCCGTCCTCGAAAAGTAAGGTATTGTTGATCACTCGAACCGGTTCGTGCAAGTAAAATTGAATTTTCATGCCGGCATAATTTGCGTTGATATTGCACAAGAAATTGAGCGCACTTTGTAAGGTAGGGCCTCCTGTGCCATCAGTACGATTAACCATATGCAACACTACAGGAGCATAACTAGTATCGTTTCGCTGATGAAAAGTTTGGAGGAGTTGGGCTTTATTTCTTCTGTTTTCTAGCATTCTAGCTTTTATTTCTAAGCTGTTTTCAAAGCTAACCCCGCAAGCTGCATGATTGTGCGTAGATTGTGCCTTGCTAGCATGAATGCCTAAAAAAAGAAATAAGGTAAATACGAAAGTTCTAAGTATTGTATTCATGTCTTTAATTTAAAATTTAAATAGTCTGCTATAAATCTAGAATCTATAAAAAAACTAAAAAATAATGGCAAGTACAATTTTTGAATACAATTTTTTGTGATATAAGACATAACATGACAAAAAAAACTTTGTCTTGAAGACAAAGTTTTTGAAGGGGACCTATTAATTAGTGTTGAATCATTAACTTTCGATGAGTTGCCCATCCCATATTATCTGAAATACGGATAGTGTACATACCAGGAACCCAATCCTGTGTAGGGGTGTATAATTGATGTTTTCCAATTTTACCATCAATGATTTGATGATGTATTTTGACGCCTCTCATATCATATATATCGATGATTAGGTCTCTTAGGTGTTCTGTTTTGAAACTTAGTTCAAAACGCGTATCTGATGGATTAGGCAGCAACTTAATGTCGCTGGCTATACTTTCGAATACAACAGAACGAATCGGAGTGTAGTGCACGCTACCATCTATAGAAATGGCTTTAATTCTATAATAGTTAGTCGCTTCATAAGGATTGCCATCTAAATAGTGGTAGTTGTATTGTTCTAGTTGCGCGTATTGCGAGGCAATGATTTCAAAGTTGATGGCATCGCTTGAACGCTCTAATTCAAAAAATTCTATGTCGTGCATCGGATCTAATTGCCAACTTAACATGGCGTTGTTCTTGTCCCATTTTTCTGCTTGAAAATCGAGCATGTCGTTCGAAAGTACCACAGAAGTATCATTGACCGTTAGCATAAATGCGCTTAGGGACGGTACTTCAAATTCGATTCCATAAATGTTAGAAGCTGATGTAAAAGGTATAGCAGCTGTTCCAACGATAGGAATCACACTATAGGGAATTGTATCAGGTATTCCCATTTTGATGGTATCATCAAAATGTAATAGAACTAAATCTTGGTTGATATCCAAATAAGGAACACCGTAAGCGGCATAGGCCAAAGAGTCCATCTCTTCATCCGTAAAATAAAGACGGATTTTTAGGGGCCCACTGTTTTCAGAGTTGATGATCCAATGCCTTTTTAGATAAGGATTGTTGTTCCAATATTGCGTAGTTGCGTCAAAATAGGCTTTGGTTTCGACCATACCTAATGGACTAACATCACTAGGGCTAACTTTATCTTTAACAGAGGCAATTGGCCTTAAAGTAGTCGTATCAAAAAAGTGTGTAAATTCATCTTTATTATTCAAATCACAATAACCATAGCTTTGGTTTTCGACCAATTGTCCCGAATCAATCGAAATAATTACATTGGAAGTCGCACTAAAAAAACTATTTATGCCACAACGAATTCCAGATGATTGTACAGAGTAGGTTGTATTCGAGACGGGATATAAATCTATATAGGTATTGTAGGGTGTGTTAATGTCATTATCATCATCCATCAAATAAATTGTATCAATCCCTGTTTGACCAAGGTCATTAGACCAAACCAATTCTACTACATACGGATACGTCCCTGTGAGGCTTATAGGCAGTGGAACGGGGGCGCCTCCGTTACATATTTTTTGAGAAACAATGGGCAAGTTCATATTTACATTTTGTGCAGGTGGGAGAACAAAGGCCCATATTCCAGTAGCAGAACTATTAATGTTGTCACTATTCAGACCTGTCTGAAAATACAAAATAGAATGACGACTCGGATTTACTGGGTCTGCAGGCCCCTTAGTCGCGTGAATATCTTTGACTTTGGCATAGTCAATACAAAAAGCATCGCCATATTCCTTGTGAATATATGAACTTTGCCCTGCAACGGTCGATTCTATATAAATGAAATTTGATCCATCTCCGTAGGCTAATATTTTGCCATGTTCTGGAGCAAGTGTTTGAATCTTACCTGTTTTTAAAAACCATTGATGCCCTCCGATTAAGGTGATGCTGTCATAGCTGTTAGAACCGTACATACGCGTCGTTCCGTCAAAATATGCATGGCTGTAATTAGCGTTGTTGTACACTTTCATAAAATTGTCATTATCAAGGAAATTGACATCATTATAATTGAGGCCATTGCCCATATAAAAGACTTTGGTAAAACTGTAATTGGTGGTGTTGTTATGAAAATTGATGGTTGAATTGTCTGAGAGTATTTGCATTCCTGTTGAATTAGAAATATCCCAAGTGTATCCATAATAACTATTGTATCGATCGTTGCATAGGTGGTCGAAAGTCGAGTTGCGAATATCGAGAACTCTATAAGCGGTTGTTCTGTCCGATCTAAATCTTGATTGTAAAGTAATATTGTACCCATTACTCCTAAAAACCCCTGCATCAAGGACCATACCTGTATAACAAGATGTTACAGAATCGTGTAAATGAAAGTCGTTTTGCAGTTCCCATTCTCCAAGTGGATTGTTGAAAACGACGCCACAGTTTCGAAGCTGTGTATTGTTCAGATTGATAGTATTTACTCCATCACCGACAAAATATATGACGCCTTCTTGGTCGTAGTTACTCATATTGTCGTCTAGAAAGAAACTACCTCCAACATAAAGTTCTTCGCCAGTTATTCTAATATCAGCTAAGCAGATAAAAGTTTTACAGTAAGCAATATTGTCAAGATTACATCCATTGCTATTGCCAGAAAAAGACATATTGTCAAATATAACGGTATCGGACAAGGTAGGCATACACCCACCTAATGTTCCAGTCAAATCATTAGCGTTCAATGTCCAATGGTTTGGGTCACTCCAGTCACCTTCATAATCCTGAGGGTTTTGAGCATTTGCTCTCCAATAATAAACATTACCTACACCACTATTAAATGACCAATTTGCATTGGTTCCGCCGTCAATACAATTGGTAATTTGAGCGGTGGGCCCAATGTTGTTAAGGCCTTGAATAAATGTGTATTCTATATCGGATGCACCCATTTCAAGTTGTCCTACATTTCCTCCAAAAGGGCGTAGTGTAATCATATTATTGCAACTACCTTCAGACAAAAAAGAATCAGCAACGGTCAAGTTTTTGATTTCGCAGAAACTTCCAGGTGATAACTTAAATTTACCCGAAAAATTCGACATTGTACCCAAAATTTTCATACTCGCTACTCTAAAACGGACGTTACCTTTTGATTCTAAATCTCCGAGAATAAATGCTTGTATGCCATCAAAATCTAGGTAAACACCATTGCCGTATATATTTGGAAGGTAAACAGTACTTGAATATGCATAGGTTTTCTGACGTCGTATAGTAACCATGCCTGTAGTATCTGTGAAATTGAAGGTTGTATTACCTAAATAACTAATTTGGTCTCCTCCGAAATCAAAATAAGTACCTCTTAGGTTTACTTGAGTATTGTTTAATACGCGGTCGCTTAATGAAAAAATTACCGTATTAATATTGATATTACTGGCTCTAATCATCGAAAAAACCCAACCTCGAACATTTTTAGCGTTGAGGTCATCCATGATGGTATAATCAGAGAATTTCCAAAAAGTAATATCTGGCAATTGAACGCCTTTGCTCTTTAAGACATTGTTTTGTCCATGAAGATAAATTACTTGACTACCCTGAAAAGGATTCATATTAGCCCCTAATTCAAAGTCACCAAATATGTGCAGGTCGGCAAAAATACGCATAGTAGCTCCTAGGGTGGTGGCATCGTCCCATATCAAATCTCTGCACGATGATAAGGAATCGATGGCAATCCATCGAGCTCCAGTAGGAGGGAAACTACTGATATCTACCACGACATCCGTAAAAGGGTCGGGTACACAACCCGTAGTATTGGCAATCCAAGTCGTGCCATTCCATAATTGCCAGTTAAGCGGGTCTCTCCACAAATGGTTGCCGGTTCCAACATATTTCATTTTCTTTAGTGGGACAGCATTAAAGTTCCATCCACCAATATTTCCACCATCGTCAACACTGTTGCTCAGTACGTAGGATTTATTTCCCGTAGTATCACAATTCATGTTTTCCAGAATAACTTTATCTAAATTCAATGTCCCACTTGTCCTTTTGCGTATAGTACCTTTGGTTTTGGCATAACCTTTTAGTGTAATAAAATCTTTGCAATTGGTAGGAGAGATGAAAGAATCAATTTCTAAATAATAATTGAGGTAGAAATTCAACGATAAGTTGGTGCAATTGAAAAAATGTTCATCTTTTGGAGAAAGGAATAAATTGTTGACACTAATTTTAGGATCAATGAAATAGGTGGAACCTTTGGTTTCTAAATTTTTAAATTTAGTATATCCAGAAATGCTAATTTCATTATTTGAATATAGGCGATCATATTCTAGCCCAATACCGAAAGATCCAAATTGTTTTAGACCATTGGTTTGATCAAAAATCAATTCTGTACCACTTACCGAAAAACTCTGAAAGTTTGAAACGGTCGTATCAAAGTCTATCCACCAGCCTTTCGCGTCTCCACCATTAAAACCTTTTAGGATAACTGTAGAGCTGTCAAATTTAATACCCCTGGTAAATGAATTATTAGTAGCATAAAAAAAATCGGTGATGATAGTTTGTTTATTACTGTTTAGCGTTCCGTTGTAAAGCATTATACTTCCTGTGGGAATTACCCAATCCCAGTTATTGCTCATTTGCATAAAATCGTCAACAGCAAATGTATCTGTTAGCAACCATTCGGTTGCAGCACCTCCGTCAAATTCGATATGATCTACAAAAAAAGTATTACCTGCAGTAGTAATGGTTTCAACACCGTTTTTGATAGAGCGAAAACGCAGAACCCCTGAAAAATTGAAGTTAATATTCTGAGAAAGCTGAAAAGATCCATAAATATCGAGTGTCACCGTAATGCCACTCATAAAAGTAATTGGACAGGTGCTACTGATAGTAGGGTCTATCCAAAAGTTGGAACAATTAGCGCTTGTATTGAACGTTATTAGTACAGGCCCACCACCATTAATGGTGCTTGCATCAAAAAAGACGTTGTCAGTAGATATAGGGGCCTGATTCGCAGTAGGTCCGTTCGGATTGCCTAGAGACCACTTAGAAGCATCATTAAAATCGCCAGAGCCTCCTTTCCAGTAAAAGTCAGTGGCCTGCAGTTGATCGCCAAGTGCAATAAAGCAAATTAGTGTAATTATTCTCCACATAATAAAAGTTTGAGCTTGATAGATTTTAAGAATAATAGTTAAAAGTCGAATCACTACATGAGTTAGTGTGTTTTCATTAGTGTATTGTTGTGTAAAATAAACAAAAAGCCATCCAAAGATGCAATATGTTGCTTTTCAGTGTCTTAACTATAATTATGGACAGGTTAATTTGTATTGTGTAGAATAATTCCACAAAATGGAACCATTGATTAATTTTCAAAAATATTAGTATTCTTTCGATGTGTTTTTTTGGAACAATAGGCTTACATTAGTATATTATATAGCATTTGATTAGATAAAAAAGCATTAAAAACATGTCTAAAATCGCCATTATAGGAGGTGGGAATTTGGGAGCTGCTATTGCAAAAGGGCTTTTAAAAACCACAGATATTCATCCTGCTCAAATTTACATTACCAGAAATAAAATTGAGCGACTAGATTACTTAAAGCAGCAAGGAGTTGTAGTGAGTCGTGATAATGTTTTTGCTGTAAAAGCAGCAGAAATTATTATCTTGGCGGTAAAACCCTATAAAATATTAGAGGTTTTGGATGAAATTGCTCCGCATCTAGAAGCACATCATATTCTTGCGTCTGTTGCAACAGGTATTCGCCTTAGTCAGATAAAATCTAAACTCAATGCTGTCTTACCTGTTTTTCGTTTGATGCCTAATACTGCGATTGAGATTCAGGAATCAATAACTTGCTTGTGTGCTGAAGACGCAAGCAAAGAGCATATTGAAAAAATTCAGATTTTATGCAACTCCCTAGGAGAGTCTATTTTAATTGAAGAGGAACTAATGGAGGCTGCTACAGTTTTGGGGGCTTGTGGAATCGCATTTGTTCTTCGATTTATCCGAGCGATGATGCAGGCTGGAATTGAAATAGGATTCGATGCTTTAACAGCAACTAAAATAGCTGAACAGACGGTTAAAGGTGCAGCAGAATTATTGAAAAAAGGTGGTAAGCATCCTGAAGAAGAAATTGATAAAGTAACCACTCCTAAGGGGTGCACAATCTCTGGTTTGAACGAAATGGAGCACCGAGGCTTTAGTTCTTCCTTAATCAAGGGGATTTTAAATTCATTTCATAAGATTGAACAATAGTTTTTATGGAAGACAAGAAGACTGTAGCTATAAATTGCGATATGGCAGAGGAAGATGGCCCGCTTTCCGAACATTCTAAAGCACTGTTTCCCCTACTTTATTCTTGTAATATTTCTTGTGGAGCACATGCCGGAGATGCCTTGCAGATACAACAAACAATTGCAGCAGCAATCGCCCACCGCGTTCAAATAGGTGCGCACCCATCTTATCCTGATCGCATCGGTTTTGGCCGACGTGACATAAATATAAGTAATTCTGCCCTCAAAGCCAGTCTGTTTTATCAATTGCATGCGCTCAAAGGAATGGTAGAATACCAAGCTGCCCGAATATCCTATGTGAAAGCACATGGTGCCTTGTATCATGCGATAAACAACAATAAACACGTAGCGGAGTTATTTGCCGAAATTGTTTTGTCCATTGATGAAAATATGAGTCTTATGGGCTGTTCAGGGTCTGTTCTAGAACAGGCAGCTGTATCCAAAGGAGGGCAATTCATAGCGGAAGCTTTTTTGGATCGTCGATACAACAATAGCGGAGGATTAGTTCAAAGAGGGCAGGAAAAAGCTGTTATAAGCCAAGCTGATGAAGTGCTAGAGCAGGTATTAGATTTAGTAGTTAAGCATCAGGTTCAGTCGCTCAATGGATACCTGCTGCCAATCAAAGCGACTTCATTTTGCGTACACGGAGATCATAGTAATACCCTTGATATCTTAAGGTATCTCCAAAAGGAACTCCCCGCATTCGGGATTCAATTGGCCAATTCGCATAAACAATAAAATATGTTGATTAGACCCTATGGAAAAGAGGCAATTCTGATTGAGTTTGATCAGCTAATCAGTCCAAAGATACATCAAGAGGTGCTGAAACTATATACTTTTTTTAAAAATCAAAACATAGAAGGAGTACGGTCTTTGATACCGGCCTATTGTTCTTTGACGATTGTATTTGATTCATCTAAAGTTACGATACCTCAATTGAAAAAACAGATAGAATCTGGGAAAAGTGAATTGGCAAATTTGAACAGGCAGCGTCGCATTAGAATTCCCCTTTGTTACGCCCCCGATTTCGCATTGGATATGGAAGAAGTGATGCAGCAAACCGGCTTGTCCGCTTCAGAAATTATTGCTTTACATACGGCTCAAGAATATAGAGTTTACATGATGGGTTTTGTTCCTGGCTTCGCTTATTTAGGCAAATTAGATACAGCTCTATATTGTTCTAGAAAAAAAATGCCGAGACAAAGGGTTCCGTCCGGTGCGGTAGCAATTGCAGCTTTCCAAACAGCAGTATATCCTTTGTCTACACCTGGAGGCTGGCAGATTATAGGGAACAGTCCTTTACCGTTTTTAAAAGGTTCAATCCCTCCATTTTCTTTGTTCTCCATAGGAGATAAGGTTTTTTTTGAAGCCATAGACATAGAGCAATATCACCAAATTAAACAACTCATAAAAGAGGATAGCTTTGAATGGGAACAACTATATGATTAAACAGAATCAATTATTCATTAAGGTGTTGAAGACGGGCTTATACACTACAATTCAAGACGAAGGCAGGCTTGGATATCAAGATCTTGGCATCCCTCAAGGAGGAAGTTTGGATAGGGATTCGGCCAATTTAGCCAATTGGCTTGTCCATAATCAAAGTTTCAATCCGGTATTAGAAATCACGATGAATGGACCTACTTTACAATTTGAAGGCAGCGGGCAGATAGCGTTAACCGGCGCCGATATTTCGGCAAGTATAAATGGTGTGCTCGTTAAAATGAACGAGACTTTGTTGGTGAAAAGCAAAGACGTTTTAAAGTTTGCTGCTTTGAAAGAAGGCTGTCGTTGTTATATGGCAGTAGGAGGGACTTGGCAAATAGATTCATGGTTAAATAGCTGCAGCGCAATGCCTTTGCAAGTAATCGAGCTAACGGCATCTAGTTTGTTAAAAAAAGGGCAACTAATAAGGATTCAAACTAAAGGAACTGAGGCTGTTCGAAGGGCTAATGCTTCCTTAGTTAAGCAAGCAATAGCAAACGTTGAGGTTTTTGAGGGGCCGGAGTTTGATCGGTTCTCTACAGCGGTAAAGCAGCAGTTTTTTAATCAATTGTATACAATGACGAATCGTTTTGATAGGATGGGCTGTTTGTTAGCTGGGGAGGATGCACTTACTGTTGTCCCGAGTGAAATTATATCCTCTGCCCTGCTTCCAGGAACCATACAAATTACCAATGCTGGGCAGCCGATTATTATGATGCAGGATGCCCCTGTTACAGGGGGGTATAACCGAATTGCTGTACTCGATAGATCGTCACTAAATGTAGTAGCCCAAATGTGTAGGGGGCAACGAATACAATTTGTACTTTCAAAGGTTAGCTAATTGAAACGTAGCAGTTGAGTTTAAGGCTAATTATGACCCTTTCTTTTGCGGTTTCTTACCATGCATTAACGGTAGATTTGTTGTTGGAGTTAAAAACCCTGAGAATAGACTGCAGTGCAAGAATAGAATAAGTTAAAGCAATTGCAGGTTTATTGCTTTTGTCGCTAAAGGGTGGGAGCGTTGTCGCGCTATTTCTTTGGCAATAGTAGGGTGCTTCATATCCACAATATATAGCTGTAACTGTTCTTTTGTCAAGCCTTTTTGTCTTAGAAGTGCTCCAAATTGAGCGATCGATCGAATTCGTTCAGCCAACAAGCCTTTTCGTTGGTTCAGACGAAGGGTTTGAAGGGTGTAGTAGGCTTTTTTGTAGCCCCTGCTTTCTCTGTCTTCCGAAAGCGGTTCGTAATGTCCCGTAGAAAGGTTTAATTGAAGGTATTTTAAAGGGTCCTCTGTTCTGGGGTTTATAAAAACTGCATCATCGTTAGGAGGTTGAATAAAAGAATAATCTTTTAATAAATCGAGGGTTTTAGCTGAATTTTCTGAGGTGAATATTTGAAATTGAGCATGTTTATGTACGCCATTGCACTGATTGCAGGCCCATAACAAATTATCCCAGCTAAAGGTTTTGTGCGGAAATAAGCCTCTGGGAAATATATGTTCTATGCTGCTACCTACATTAGATTCACAATAATTGCAATAATTAGAGGACCCAAGGGCCAACATTTTTAGTGTTTTTTCGATGCCCTGAAAGGCCGCTTTAAACGCTTTGCTCTTTTTTTTCTGTAACCACTTCGTCTTAGACATACGAACACGTTGTTCGTAGGTCTCTAAACAATCGATTAACGATTGCTGATGACGTAAATGATTTAAAATACCGTTTCTAGGAAGTATAGATGAGGTTTGTAGCATCTGTTATATTTCCTAGCTTAAAGAGGGATGTTGCCGTGTTTTTTGCGCGGAATTTTATCCACTTTATTTTCAGTTACTTTGAACGCTGAAATGAGTTTTTTGCGCGTATCAGCAGGCGTTATCACTTCGTCAATAAAGCCTCGAAACGCAGCACGGTAGGGGTCGGCAAACTTTTGAGCATATTCGGCTTCTTTTTCTGCTAGCTCGGCACTAGGGTCGGCCGCGTTTTTAATTTCATTTCTGAAAATAATTTCAGAGGCACCTTTAGCACCCATAACGGCAATCTCAGCACTTGGCCAAGCATAATTTAAATCGGCACCTATATGTTTAGAATTCATTACATCATAGGCACCACCGTAGGCCTTGCGGGTAATAACAGTAATTCGAGGAACCGTCGCTTCGCTGAAAGCATAGAGTAATTTTGCACCATTAGATATAATTCCATTCCATTCTTGGTCGGTACCGGGCAAAAATCCAGGCACATCTTCCAAAACCAAAATAGGAATATTAAAACAATCACAAAAACGTACAAATCGCCCTCCTTTTTTTGAAGAATCAACATCTAAGCACCCTGCAAGTACCATAGGGTTGTTAGCGACAATACCAATACTACGACCGGCTAATCGAGCAAAGCCGACGACGATGTTTTCTGCATAGGATTTTTGTACTTCATAAAAAGAGTTTTCATCGACTATTTCATGAATGATAGAACGCATGTCATAGGGTTGCGTGGAATTTTCGGGCAAAATACTGTCGAGTGCCGGGCGTAATTCATTCGTCGTTTGGTAGTCGACCTTCGGTGTTTCTTCCTCACAGTTTTGAGGGATATAAGACAATAATGTTTTGATTTGATTAATGCAATCTATATCATTGTCTGCGGTAAAATGAGTTACGCCCGATTTATTAGCATGCGTACTAGCACCACCTAATTCCTCAGAGGTTACTTCTTCGTTGGTAACCGTTTTAACAACATTAGGCCCAGTGATAAACATATAAGAGGTATCCTCTACCATATAAATGAAATCAGTAATAGCCGGCGAGTAAACAGCGCCACCTGCACAGGGGCCCATAATGGCAGAAATCTGAGGTATTACACCAGATGCGCGGGTGTTTCTGTAAAAAATATCAGCATAGCCTCCCAAAGATTGAACCCCTTCTTGAATACGCGCACCGCCCGAATCATTCAGACCAATTAGGGGAGCACCATTTTTCATGGCCATATCCATTATTTTACAAATCTTTTCAGCGTGTGTCTCCGATAAAGAACCGCCAAAAACGGTGAAGTCTTGTGCAAAAACATAGACTATTCTACCATCAATAGTACCATAGCCGGTTACTACGCCATCCCCATAGTATTTTTGTTGGTCCATGCCAAAATCAACACAGCGATGCGTAACAAACATGCCAATTTCTTCAAAGGACCCCTCGTCTAACAAAAAATGAATACGTTCCCTTGCAGTTAGTTTTCCTTTTTGATGTTGTTTTTCAATGCGAGCAGCCCCACCGCCTAACTTGGCAGCAGCTACTTTCTGAGCGAGTATTTCAAATTTTTCTTGCATGGTTTGTTTGAATTAATGGCTAAAAAGGTAATAATGAAAAATATGTATTCATCTATAATGAACGCTTTGACGGGTTTTAAAGACCATCAATTTTGTATTTGCGCTACAAATTTTAATTTTTTATTGCCAAATACCAAAGTTATTCCCTAAAAATAAAGGCTCTCCAATTAATTATATTGTAGTCACTAAGGTGATTGTGTACAAAAATGCATTTTACTTAGAAGTAATTTTTTTGTTATAAACACTTGTTTATTAAAAATATATCTTGCATTATTAAGTTTTTACAAAATTAATATTTAGATTTGGTTACTACGGCAAAATTAGCTTTGTTTGAACTAAGTTCGTTTCAGTTTTCTTATTTTGCCGTACAACACACACTAATACACACAACTATCTAATTTCAATTTACATGAAATTAACTTTACTGTTATTATTATCACCTTTATTCTCTTTTGCTCAACAGGGGAATGGAGATTACACTGCTCGTATTTTTTACGATGTAGAAGAAGCTTTGCAAACGCCTAAAGAAGTTTTTAAACTTCATTTAGATCATAGTCAGTTAGCTAAGATATCACCGAATATAGTCAAGTTTCAAAACTTAAGAGATCTTCAATTAGGAGGTAATCCCGATTTAGACTGGGATAAAACCTTTGAATTGCTTGCTCAATTACCAAACCTCGAAAAATTAAGCCTAAGCGAAAATGATCTAGAAGTTCTGCCTGCTACTATCCGTCAAATGTCGGCCTTAGAAGAGTTGGTTCTTGTAGGCAACCCTCAACTCAATTGGTGGGTCACGTTTAGTCATTTAGCAGCGTTGCCCAATCTTAGTAAATTAGACATTGGTAACAACAAAATAAAAGACCTACCCCCTAACATCGGACAAATGATGGCTTTGAGAGAGCTGTTAGTTTGGGGCAATCGTTTGATTAACTTGCCACCGGATATTGGCGAATTACAGGATTTAGTCGAACTTGATCTTTCCAACAATCGTCTCCGAAGACTTACTTCAACCGTGAAGCACTTAAAAAAATTACGAAAGCTTTATCTTTGGAATAACAGACTAACTGAGTTGCCCACTGAAATAGGAAAACTAAAAAGTTTGCAAATTTTACACTTAGGTGGAAACAATCTTACGACGCTTCCTACGAGTATTCAACAACTCAAGCAATTGAATAATTTAGGTTTAGCCTATAATAATTTGCTGCATTTTCCCGACAAATTTTATAAATTATCAAATCTTAAAAACCTTGATTTAGAGGGCAACCCTAAGATGAATTGGTTGACTGTTTTTACCAAGCCCAACAAATTTAATAATCTTAGAGTTGTTAATCTTATCAACAATAATCTTATAGATTTACCACCAAATATTGATGCGCTACAACAATTGCAAGTGCTAGATATAAAGCAAAATCCTATGATGAACTGGAAGTCTGTTTTTGTGCAGCTTTCTCAACTTTCCTCACTCAAACAACTAGATGTTTCTAACAATAATATACAACAGTTTCCATCAGAAATTCAGTTGCTGGATGCTCTTACTTTTCTTAATATAGCCAACAATCCTACATTAGACTGGGGAAGTACTTTTCCGGTTCTAGCCAAAATGAATCGATTGGAATCGCTCATTCTTAGTGGTAATAAATTACAAAAAATTCCGTCGTCTATTGTCGAATTAAAGCAACTTAGAGAGTTAGAATTAGCCAATAATCCCAACTTGAATTGGGAGCTTCTTTTCGAAACACTAGAAGGTATGAATCAGCTGCAAATTTTATCACTCGTAGATAACGATATTTCTACTGTTCCTGCAAATGTTGACAAATTGATAAAAATCAAAGAGTTACACTTGTGGATGAATAACTTTAACTTGAATTCAGTTCAACACCGAAGCATGCAAAATAATCTACCGAACACCAGTATTATTTACATGCCAAGGTATTTTTAATACTATATTCCCTTTTAAAAAGTTTCCTGAATTGCCAATTAAAACTTCTTAAGACGTAGAAACAATTTTGTTTCTACGTTTTTTTTTTACTAATTTGAAGCGAATAAATTATTAGTCAATAACCAATTTAATTCTGAAGTTTGCGCTTCATTACAGCTGTATATTCCTGAATGATTGAATGGGCTGTTTTAGTAAATAATATATCAAAAATACGTATGAACGAGTCTAATGATTCTAAGTCAAAAGTAGTTGTATTGACAGGAGCAGGTATCAGTCAGGAGAGTGGTATCAAAACATTTAGAGACGCAAATGGTCTATGGGAAGGGCATGATATTATGCAAGTAGCTTCACCGGAGGGCTGGCACAAAAACCCTAACTTAGTGCTTGAGTTTTACAACAAACGTCGTGCTCAATTACAAGAAGTGAAACCCAATGCAGCGCATTATGCTTTGGTCGAATTGGCTAAGTTTTTTGATTTGCAAGTCGTTACTCAAAATGTGGACGATTTGCATGAAAGAGCAGGTTCTAAACGCGTGTTACATTTACATGGAGCATTAAAAAAGGTGCGCAGTAGCAAAGGGTCTGAGAAGGTCTACGATTGGTCAGGTGATTTAAAAATAGGGGATGTTTGTGAGGAGGGGAATCAGTTGAGGCCACATATTGTTTGGTTTGGAGAGGCGGTTCCGATGATACAAAAGGCCATTGAATACTGTAAGGGTGCTGATGTAATGATAATAATAGGAACTTCGATGCAGGTGTATCCTGCAGCAGGACTCATCGATTATGTATCACCAACAGCCACCAAATATTACATCGATCCTTTTCCTGCTGCAGTTCAAACTAATGAGCTGCAGGTGATTTCCGAAAAGGCTTCTCATGCTGTCCCTAGATTAGTAAATGAATTGATTCATTCAAAAATATAAGAATGCCTAAAGATTGGAATAAGAACCCCTGGAAAACCCTTAAGTCTAGTGTTGTATACGACAACCCTTGGATAAAAGTTGTAGAGAATGACGTGGTAAATCCTGTTGGTGGACCAGGGATTTATGGGGTAGTACACTTCAAAAATATAGCAGTAGGAGTAGTACCACTTGACGATGACAACAATACCTGGTTGGTTGGCCAATACAGATATACCTTAAATGCTTATAGTTGGGAGATTCCAGAAGGAGGGTGTTTAATCGGTCAGGAAACGCCCTTGAAAGCTGCACAGCGAGAACTTTTGGAAGAAACAGGCCTGAAAGCGGAACGATGGACAGAGGTGCTAAAAATGCACACCTCTAATTCTGTGACCGATGAAGTGGCCTATACGTTTTTGGCTAAAGGTCTTTCGGTGGGTTTAGCGCAACCTGAAGATACA
>CAJQQM010000061.1 GCA_905480485.1 uncultured Aureispira sp. | reverse complement strand
TTAGATGGACAATCGATAGCAAGTTGTGGTTTTTGCGATGCTAGTGCCTCTATTACAGTGACGGGTGGTGCCGGAGGGTTTAGTTATTTGTGGCCAAACGGAGAAACAACAGAAGATGCCACAGCCCTTTGTGCAGGTAATAATACGGTAACCGTAACTGACCTCAACAACTGCACTGCCACTTTAGGAGTAACAATAAGCAACTCCAATTCTTTCGCCGTAACAAGCAGCATTAGTACTACAATTAGCTGTTATGGCGCCTGCGATGCTAGTATAAGCATTAACCCACCAACGACTAGCGGGCCTGTTGCCTACCTCTGGAATACCAATGCTACTTCTAGTACTATATCCGCATTATGTGCGGGCAGTTACAGTGTCACCGTAAGTGATACGAACGGTTGTTTTGTTGTCGAAACCATTAATCTAACTCAGCCTGATAGTTTAACAAGTTTGGCTGCTCAAATACAAGGGGTAAGTTGTTCCGGAGTTTCAGACGGACAAGCCACCGCTACTCCTTTTGGAGGAACAAACCCCTATTCGTTTATGTGGGACAATGGTGAGACAAGCGCAACTACCCTTGCCTTGAATGCTGGCCAACATACCGTAACTATTAGCGATAGTAATAATTGTCAGACAAGCGCTCAAATAAATATCACAGAACCCTCCGTATTGAATATATCCGTTCTGAATACTACCGCATCTTCTTGTTCATCATCAGGCTGCGACGGAACAGCAACCTTAAGTATTAGTGGTGGCCAATCACCTTATTATTATCTTTGGTCCAATGGCAACACTACCGCCGCCCCTATTGATCTTTGTCCTAACTTTAACGAGATTACGGTCACAGACGCCAACGGTTGTACAGCGATTAGCAATGTTTTAATACCCGCCAATACGAATCTTAACATAAACCTTATCGCCAATACAGCTGTTAGCTGTAATTCGGATTGCGATGGCTTTGCTGTTGTAAGTGCTTCAGGTGGAAACAACTCAGTCCCGTATACGTTTACTTGGGACGACCCTAATGCTCAAAACAGCGCATTAGCTAGTGGCTTGTGTGCCGGAATATATCACGTTACAGCAAGCGACATAGATGGATGTAGTGCAGCCATAGAGGTAACGGTAACAGAACCATCTGTATTATCCTCAGGTGCTGTACTTTCTGATGCAAGTTGCTTTGGTAGCAGTGATGGATTTATTCAATTAAACCCGCTTGGTGGCAATGGTATTTATTCCTATGTTTGGTCGAATGGTATATCTTCCTCAACTACTCAAAACTTAGTAGCTGGAGCTTATAGTGTCACGATTACTGATGTACTAGGCTGTCTTATAGACACTAGTTTCAGTGTACAACAACCGCCTGTATTTTTTAGTACGACAACGGTTGATAGTTTTTACAATGGACAAGTTATTTCATGTGCTGATGGTAATGATGGTTCAGCGAGCGTTCAAGCTTTTGGAGGAACTCCAGGCTACAGTTATAGTTGGTTTAACGGAGAAACTACGGATTCCATAACTGGGCTTCAGGCGAGCACCTACCCCGTAACTATCACAGATGCAGCAGGTTGCCAAATTGAAGATAGTGTTACGCTGATGCATCCTGATCAAATTTTACTTTCAATAAATCTACTCTCAAACTACAATGGTTTTAACGTAAGTTGTCCTAACGGAAACGATGGAATCGCCACAATTAATGCAACCGGAGGTACCGGTGCCTATAGTTATCTATGGTCGGATGGACAAACCACGGCTACAGTATCTGGTTTAGAGGCCGGCAATTATGCTGTCACCGTTGTTGATGCTAATGGCTGTTGGACCATGGATACGGATTCTTTAATCGCACCTGCCCCGCTTTTTGATAGTCTAGTTATCCTTCAGGCAGTAAGTTGTAATGGTCTTTCCGATGCTGTCGTAGCATCTAACCCTTCTGGTGGAATTGCTCCTTACACTTATTTGTGGGACAATGGCGAAAGTACTGCAACGGCTACCGCCCTCAATGCAGGCGTTCACTTCCTGACAATTAGCGATGCCAACGGCTGTTTTTTCGATACACAAGTTTCGGTCTTTCAGCCAAGCAGTCTTAATCTATCTTTTAGTAGTCAGCCTGTTAGCTGTGCAGGTGGTTTGGATGGTAGCCTAAATGCTCAAATCAGCGGTGGTAGTCCAAGTTACAATTATCTATGGTCGAATGGACAAACGAATGCAATTGCATCGGGTCTTTCGTTTGGAAGCTACACGCTTACTGTTAGTGATGCAAATGCATGTTCGATAGTTGGCTTGGATACTGTACAAGAACCAACAATGTTAGTATCTACGGCACAAATCACTTCAGATTACAACGGAAGTAATATAAGTTGTTTTGGGGCTTTAGATGGGTCCTTGCTAGCTGCTGCTAGTGGTGGTAATACACCCTATAGTTTCAGTTGGTCAAACGGGCAACTTACCAATACATTGACAGGTTTGGCTGCCGGAACCTACCACCTAACCGTAACCGATTTCAATGGCTGCGAAGACAGCATTTCTATACTTCTTAGCAATCCTAATCCACTACAGGCTGCCTCTTTCATTAGTTCAAATTATAATGGCCAAGCTATTAGTTGCTTTGGCGCTAACGATGGTCAGGCTACAGCTTCTGGACAAGGTGGAACACCTCCTTATACCTATTGGTGGCAAGATGGACAAACTACTGCCCTTGCTTCGGGTTTAGGCCCTAACTTTTATTGGGTTTCGGTTAGCGATGCGAATGGATGTACCGATACAGCATCTGTCGTCTTAAATCAAGCTATCCCTTTAAGCTTTGAATTGAACTTGATACAATCCGTTAGTTGTTTTGGTGGAACAGATGGCGCTGCCCTTGTTGACAGTCTTCAAGGGGCCGCCCCCTTTAATTATCTCTGGTCAGATGGCACTACTACTGCCTTGAATAACAATTTAGCATTGGGTCAATATCAAGTAAGTGTTAGCGATGCCAACGGATGCAGTGCGACCGCTTCTATTATTATTTATGAACCAATTGCTATTGGTCTACTAAACAACTCGGAGATTCCGGCAAGTTGCTATGGGGGGAATGACGCGTCTTTGAGTATTCAAGCTTCCGGAGGAAATAGTCCTTATGCCTATAATTGGTCGGATGGTCAAACAAATAATACAGCAACTGGATTGACAGCAGGGATGTATACGGTAACGGTGACAGACGCTGCCGGATGCCAAGCTGTTTTCCAACAATTAGCAACACAGGCTTCACCCCTTGTCTTAAGCTTTATTAATGTCACTGATATCAATTGCCACAACAATCAAAATGGTTCTGCAACTCCTTTAATTGGCGGAGGCAGCCCTCCATATTCTCTAATGTGGAACAATAACTCAGCCTATTCAGATAGTATTCCAAGCTACCTTAGCGTTGGATGGAACACTTTACAAGTCATTGATAATAATGGCTGTACCATCTTAGACTCCGTTTACATAGATAATCCTAATGCAATTGTCGTTTCAACAAACAGTAGTGATATAAGCTGTTATGGGTACAATGACGGTACCGCAACTGTTAATGCTAGTGGTGGTACCCCTCCTTTGAGCTATAGCTGGTCTATTTCTAATAGCAATCAGGCATCGATTAGCAATTTAGAGCCCAATGTTCTATTTTGGTGTACGGTGACCGATCAAAATGGATGTGAAGAAATTAGTTCATTTTATTTGTATGAACCCAATGAATTGTTGGTGTATTGGGGCCAAGTAAGTAATGTCGACTGTCACAATGGTAGCAACGGAATTTTATCGGTTTATGCAACACAAGGTATAAGCCCTTATTCCTTTGACTGGTCTAACGGAATAAGTGAGATAAACACTAGCACTTCAACTATTAGTGGCTTATCTGCGGGCACCTACGCCATTACGGTGACCGATCAGAATGGTTGTTTTGGAAGCTTAGATACATTTATTACATCACCAGGAAGAATGACTGCATCGGCAATGGGCGATACCTTAGACTGTTTTGGTGATACCGATGGTGTTGTAAGTGTTTCAGCAATTGGCGGAACAGCACCTTATTTCTTTTCATTAAATGGAGGATTTAATCAAACTTCTGGAATATTTACGGGCTTATCCGCCGGCAACTATTCCATAGAAGTAAGCGATGCGAATGGTTGTATTTTTACTACTTCAGCAATCATAGCACAGCCAGATTCTGTCTTATTGGCTGTACCAGATGACATGCAAATTTCTTTTGGTGATATTGTTCCCTTGTATGTTCAATTGCCGATCAACGCTCCTACCAATCCGGTCATTAGCTGGACCCCTACTTCAGGATTAAGTTGTACGGATTGTTATCAATTTAATGCTCAACCATCCGTTTCTACCAATTATATCGTACAAGTTACCGGTGACGAGGGTTGTATCAGTATGGCAGATGTATTTATTGAAGTAGATACCGATAATGGTGTATATGTACCCAATGGGTTTTCACCAAATGGAGACAAAAACAACGACGTTTTCATGCTTTACAGTAGTGGTGCCGTTGCTTCTATTGATGAATTCATGGTTTTTGATCGTTGGGGAGAACTTATTTGTTATCACAAAGACGTACCACCCAATTACCCTGCTTATGGATGGGACGGAACATTTAATGGCAAGAAAATGAATACCGGTGTCTTTGTATACTACATTACGGTACGCTATTTTGATGGGTCTACTGAAGTTTTCAAAGGAGATTTAACCTTGATACGTTAGACTCAAATATTTTCACAAAAAAAGCCTTCCAATAAAATATTTATTGGAAGGCTTTTTGGCATTTCGTACCATCGTTATTTCCTATGCTGCTCCACAAAAAAACCATCAACAGTTGTTGTAATTGTTTAATTCTATAGTTTGTTAATTTTTATTGCCTTCCAAAGTGCTTCCAATAGCTTTTTTGATCTTCCGTAATTATTTGAACCATGTACAAACCTGCGTTAAGATGATGGATATCTAATTCTATTTTATTAACGTTCTGAATTTTCAATTCCTCTAATAAATGTACACTCATATCATAAATTTTTAAAAATTGTATCGTTTGGAAGCCAGCATCTATAGTCAAGTATCCTGTCTTGCTAGGATTGGGGTATACCTTTAGAGGGCTTGGGCGATCCTCTAAGCCTGAACAATTGATGTTGATTATATTGGAATAGTCAATTGTATTATCTGATAAATATTTAATTCTATAATAAGCAATAGTATATGCTTGATCATCCACAAATGAATACACAAGATTAGAATTTAAACCATTATCTTCAAATACTGCAATCTCTGCAAAATGAATCGCATCTTCAGATTTTTCAAGAGTATATAAAGCACCATCTTGTTGCTGTTCTAGACGCCAATCCAACTTGACGGATTCGTCTCCGTGGCAATGCGCTTGAAAATCGACTAATTTTAAGGGTAAAAAAGGATCGCATGTTGGGCTTTGAAGATTGGTGAGCATTGATACATCGCAAATTGATTGACTCTGCGCAAGCCCACCGGATGCACCTGTAAAGCCCCAATGCACCAAGGATGGCGTCGAGAATAAGGCGGCAATATTTCCCATGTATGAAACAATTAATTCCTGATCAAAGAAAACAGTAAATAACTGTAGTGCAGGATCCCATGCAATACAAACACTATGATTTAAACCATCAATAACAGCTTGGCCCCCTAAGCGCATGCAGGCCGGGGGTACTAAGGCATTTGCAGCATTCATAATACCGTTGGATTGCAGCGATATATGATGACAAGCAATGTCGTTGATACCGTCAATCGTATTATCCCATGTATCAAATTCGACGGCCAAAGAGGGGCTTATTGGACAAGGAAAAGAATTACATTGTTGTCCATCGCCCAAAGCATAACCCAACCCCCCTGCACGGCCACCTATAACAAGGGGAACACCTTCTTCCTGAAGTAAGAATGCCATACCGTCACCGGTATTCGTGTTAGCACCAAAATTAATTTCAAAACTGACGTTAAACGATTGCGCCAAATTTAAAGTGTTGCAGGACCATACAGCACCATTTTGGAAAGCACTTGTTGTGAACGTAACACAGTTAGCATTTGAATTGGCAGCATTGATAACTTTGTATTGATCAACAGGACAGGCAGAAGGTTTGCCGCCGAGGGTTTCTGTCATAGGAACATTATCAAGGGTGAATAATTGAGCACTAAGACCTACACTTACAAAAATGGTAAGCGAAAATGTGGAGAAATATTTCATATTAAAGGGGGTTTTTATTATTGTACATTTTACAATAACTTCAAGATAGAAAAAAAAATCAAAAAGGAAAAATTTTGCACTAAACGATTTATTATCAAACGTTTGAAAAACTTAATAGAAAACAAATATGAAAAACTACTTCCTGAACGCTAG
Organism: uncultured Aureispira sp.; assembly: GCA_905480485.1. GTDB lineage: Bacteria > Bacteroidota > Bacteroidia > Chitinophagales > Saprospiraceae > Aureispira. The sequence goes on along the minus strand of CAJQQM010000061.1, from coordinate 62,781 downwards.
ATTTCTTAAAATTTAATCAAGTTTAATAAAATTCGATTTGAAAGTAACTAAATTCAAAAATATAGGTATAACAAGAATAAGATTGAAAATGAATTATTGTAAAAATAACGTACGGCCAAAAAAATTAGACTATGTCTCATTCTATTCAAGCATTCATTGCCCACAAAACTGTTATACTTAAAATATGTGAAGAATGGCCTGATGCAGTGCAACTACCGTTGAAACAAGATTTTTCACTTTTGCCAGCAAGTCCCGAATTTGTGGCTAGCTTAAAGGATAAATATGCGCAAACAGAAGCAGTTAATAGCTCTGTAAATCTTGAGCTGACGGTTCTGAAATTATTTATGACAGAACAATCCAAAAAAGGTAAAATAGTGTGGTTCAAAACTAGCTATTCAGGGGGAAGTGGTTTTCAGGAGGCATTTTTTTGTAGCAATCAACATTTAGAAGGCCCTTATCGTACCGAAACTAACTGGAATAATATTAAATTAGAACTAGTGGACGCACCTAAGGGGATACGAGCTATAAACAAGGCTTTATATAAATTAGAGGTACATTGCAAGTATAGAGACGAATTTGGAGCTCTTGAGCTTCCTAGCCTCAACTCACTCAGTCTAATTTTAAAAAAAATAAAGGCGCTCAAACCTTAGTAATTAAAAAAAAAGTTGTGCAACCATTACCAAAATAGATTAGTAGATTGCCAACTCTTTAGGGATCTCCTGCTTTTTTAGCTAGAAAGCCTTTTAATCTATTTTAATAATATACAGCATAATATCTAACTATATGGCGGTGTCAATAAGACTAAAATGTCAATAAAAATTGAAAACATCTTTTAAGATTTTTCAAAAAAAAAATACATTTTACTTCCTAAATAGTTACCTTTATGCTCACTAAACTATTTGAACACTAAAAGTTTTTAAAAAGATGCCAAAGACATCCAAAAGAACAGCAAATACACCCTCCTCACCGATTAGAAGATTGGTTCCTTTTGCAGAAGCTGCCAAAAAGAAAGGCACAGAAGTCTTTCATTTAAATATAGGTCAACCTGATATTGAAACACCCAAAATTGGTGTTAAAGCACTACAAGAAGCTGACCTAGGTGTTATAGCCTACTCTCACTCTGCAGGTACCGCTAGCTACCGCAACAAATTGGTAGAATTTTACAGTCGGTATGCTATTGATATCAACTCCGAGGAGATGATTGTCACTAACGGTGGGTCGGAGGCTTTACTTTTTGCTATTTTAGCTTGTACAGATGCAGGAGATGAAATTATTGTCCCCGAACCATTTTATGCCAATTATAATGGGTTTGCCAAAAGTTTGGATGTAAATATTGTGCCCATTACAGCACATATAGAAACGGGTTTTGCCTTGCCTCCTATCGATGCTTTTGAAGCAAAGATAAGCGCCAAAACTAAAGCTATTTTGATTTGTAACCCATCCAATCCAACGGGTTACATGTACTCTGTTGAGGAACTAGAACAATTAAAATCAATCGTTCAGCGCCACGACCTTTATCTCATAGCAGACGAAGTGTACAGAGATTTTTGCTACGAAGGACAGCAACATACGTCTATTTTAGCAATAGATGGTATGGAAGAATATGCAGTAATGATTGATTCTATCTCCAAAAGGTATAGTGCATGCGGCGCTAGATTAGGTCTAGTCGTCTCTAAAAACAAAGCAATGATGGCAGAGGCCATGAAATTGGCACAAGCCCGATTGAGTCCCTCTACTTTGGCTCAAATTCTTGGAGAAGGTTTGATTGATACTCCACGTTCTTACTTCGAAGAAGTTACCAAAGAATATGACCTCAGAAGAAAAACGGTGATCAACAGATTGCAAGCAATGGAAGGAGTGGTTTGTCCAAATCCTTTAGGCGCTTTTTACACTTTTGTGCAATTTCCTGTCGACAATTCTGATAAATTTTGTCAGTGGCTTTTGGAGGAGTTTAGTCACAATGGAAAGACAGTAATGATGGCCCCCGGAACAGGATTTTACGACACCGAAGGCCTTGGGAGGCAAGAAGCTAGAATCGCCTATGTACTAAACACAAATGCTTTGAACGAAGCGATGGATTGTCTCGAGGCTGCTTTGAAGGTGTATCCTGGTGTTGTTAAGAAACAAACTAAAGCAATAAACGTTTAATTTATAGAACAAGAAGCTATCCGATTTTCCATGGTTAGCTTCTTTTTTTTGTCAAGTTCTGTCGGAATGTTTTTAACGAATAATTTTATCGATTAACAATCTTTCGTAAATTTGGTATCCCAAGGAAACATAAGGTAATCCTTGTTCAACAAAAATTATTTAATTTAAAAATCAGAATTTACCAAGCTTTCAAATAGCTTCCTAAATTCAATAAAAAAGAAGACGAATGCAGCAATCAGGTATAAAAAATCCCTCGGCAGATTTATCGAAGCTTGGTCTTAATAATGTACGTGCTTACTGGAATTTACCGGTTCCGGAATTGGTAGAACGCAGTATCGCAATGGGAGAAGGAGTTTTAGCTGACTCCGGGGCTTTAGTTATCAAAACTGGAGAATTTACTGGTCGTTCCCCAAAAGATAGATTTATTGTCAAAGATGAGATAACCAAAGATACAGTTGATTGGAATGATATTAATATGCCTTTTGACGCCGATAAGTTTGATGCTCTTTACAAAAAAGTGACCAACTATCTCAACGGTAAAGATGTCTATGTTCGCGATGCTTATGCATGTGCCGACGATAACTACCGTTTAAATTTACGTTTGGTGGCTCAAAAACCATGGTCAGCGATGTTTGCCTGCAATATGTTTTTGCGTCCAAGCAACGAGGAAATATTGGCAGCAAACCCTGAATGGACAATACTATGTGCTCCAGAATTCATGGCAGATGCAGCAAGCGATGGCACACGTCAACACAACTTTGCAGTCATTAGTTTTAGCAAAAAAGTAATTTTAATTGGGGGTACCGGATATACTGGTGAGATCAAAAAGGGTATATTCTCCGTTTTAAATTATGTTCTACCGCATCAACGGAACGTATTGTCTATGCATTGTTCTTCAAATGTTGGAAAAAAAGGCGATAGTGCTGTATTTTTTGGTTTGTCAGGAACAGGCAAAACGACGCTTTCTGCCGACCCTCAACGCAATTTGATTGGTGATGATGAACACGGATGGTCTGATGAAGGTGTTTTTAATTTTGAAGGTGGATGCTATGCCAAAACAATTGACTTGTCTGCCGAAAAAGAACCAGAAATCTTTAACGCTATCAAATTTGGTGCAATTCTGGAAAACATAAAGTTTTTTGAAGGGACACGCATCCCTGACTACGAAAACATTGATATCACCCAAAACACACGTGTTTCTTATCCTATTCATCATATAGACAACGCTTTAGAACCATCTAAAGGTGGAATTCCTAAAAATATATTCTTCCTTACCTGTGATGCTTTTGGCGTATTGCCTCCCATCTCAAAATTGAATCCTGGTCAGGCAATGTATCACTTTATTTCGGGTTATACTGCAAAAGTTGCAGGAACAGAAGCGGGTATTACAGAGCCAGTTACCGTATTCTCTGCTTGTTTTGGAGCCCCTTTCCTACCCCTACATCCTACGAAGTATGCCGAAATGTTGGGAGAAAAAATGAAAGACCACAATGTAAACGTTTGGTTGGTCAACACAGGATGGTCGGGTGGACCCTATGGTATTGGCAATAGAATGAAACTAAAATATACTCGTTCAATGATTTCTGCGGCTCTTAATGGGGCTTTAGACCAGGTTAATTTTAGTACACTCCCTGTATTTGGCCTTGCAGTTCCTGATAGTTGCCCGGAGGTACCTGATACCGTTCTGAACCCAAGAAATACTTGGTCTGATACTAAAGCTTATGACACAAAAGCTCAATCGCTTGCCCTAGGGTTTATTGACAATTTCAAACAATATGCCGAACAAGCCAATGAGGAAATTATGGCAGCGGCCCCTAAGGCAACAGCCTCGGTTTAATACATACAACAATTAATATATTAAGGGACTGATTGTATCAGTCCCTTTTTTATTCTTAATTAATTACAGCACAATAAATTAATCTACTTAATAAATATTCAAAATTCGCCCCTTGTTTATGGTTATATTTTTAACATAATTTATATATTAGATGTAAATATCAGAACATAGATTATTCTGGACAATACTAAAATTAAATACTATGCCACAAGCAGGAGAAGTTGTTATGCTCAAATCGGGTGGTCCTCACATGATTATCACTTATGTTTTTAAGGGAAGTGATGGTGCCAAAGAAAAACTAGCTGCCCTAAAAGGGTTTGGAGAGGGAGACTGTGTATGTGAATGGCAACAACAAATTAATGAGGATAACTTTAAAGTAAAAAAAGAAACCTTCAAATCAGCCATGTTGGTCTATGACAACGGCGAACCACTTCCTGCCGGTGGTGGTGGTGGTGACGACGACGACGACGACGATTGGTAAACGATACTATTGATTCAACCAAATTTAAGTAATTAACAATACCATTGAATTTATGAAAATAGGTGACATAGTTCGACATAAACAATCCATGCATACAATGACTGTTATGCGTCTTTTAGGCGATGAAGAAAGCCCTTCTTTCATGACTATGGACCGTAGAATGGAACGAAATGGATTTAACACTGGAGATCCTATGTGTATGTGGTTCGAAGGCACGATTCTAAAAAATGGGGTGTTCAAATCTCATGAACTTGATACCATTATCTACAAAAACCCGAATGCAACTGCATCTGCTAGTTCTGGGCTAGGCAGTGGCAATTCGGCCGATGAGGATGATTTAGATCTTGACGACCTCGATTTGGATTTGGATGATTTAGACCTCGACTTAGGAGACGATCTCGATCTCGACCTTGACTTAGACGATGATTTGGATCTCGATCTAGATTTAGATCTCGATGACGATTTAGATGATCTTGATTTGGGTGACTTAGATCTCGATGATGACGATGACTTAGACCTTGACCTCGATTTAGATGATGACCTCGATTTGGGTGATTTAGACCTCGACGACAACGACGACTTAGATGACCTTGACCTCGATTTTGGAGATGATTTGGAAGACGATTTAGATCTTGAAATAGACGATGATGACGACGATGATTTGGACTTGGATTTAGGAGGTGATTTGGATCTCGATGATGATTTAGATTTAGACGATGACGACGATGATCTTGATTTGGGCGATGATGAACTAGATTTAGATGACGATGATGACGATGATGATGACGAACTAGATTTAGACCTTGACTTTGATTAAATGTCTATCTTTAATTTTAAAGAATTTAGTATTAAACAAGATCGCTGTGCCATGAAAATTGGTACGGATGCGGTCTTATTAGGAGCCTGGGCATCTGTTGCGCAGGCTGCTTCTATTTTAGACATAGGCACCGGGACTGGCCTATTGGCATTGATGTCAGCCCAAAGAAATAAATTGGCTCAAATCGACGCGGTTGAAATAGAACAAGAAGCTACAGAACAAGCAAACGATAATTTTTCAAAGAGTCCTTGGTCAAATCGATTAAATTGTATCAATTTATCGATACAAAACTACCAATCCACCACCCCTAGGCTTTATGATTCAATAATTACCAATCCGCCCTATTTTGATATCAATAGTAGTACTGCTATCACTAAAGAGGCAAGAAGTAAGGCGCGCACCACCGAATATCTCCCTAAAAACGAACTGATATCTAGCGCTTTCGAACTGTTGAGTCCTACAGGAAACTTATCCTTAATATTACCTCTTGAAGAGGGGAATATTTTTATTTTGAGTGCGCAGAAATATGCATTCTACCTGAAACGAAAAACATTCGTAATTCCTAAAATTGGCAAAAAAGCCAATCGTTTGTTAATAGAATTGGTCAAATATCCTTGTGTTTGCCAAGAAAAAGAATTGGTTTTAAGAAGCCTTGAAAAAGGCCCTCATAATTACACAGAAGAATTTAAAAAACTACATCAAAGATTTTACCTTTTCCTGTAAAATACGTATTTAGGAACTGATATTTTAGTCGTTCAAACAGCACGCAGCTATGCATAAGATTCTTAAAAACAAGCCACTCCTCGTTAGTATAGGTATTAATGCTTGTCTTTTTCTGCTATTTTTTGCTGTTTTCTACAGCCGTTATGGCACCACAGACGATGTAGAAATGCAAATGATTTTATCAGGCAAAGCCGTTATAAATCAACCCTATGCCTATTTAAGGTACACCCACGTTTTTATCGGTTTTATTCTTTCTTTTCTTTACGAAAACATCCCCTCAATACCTTGGTATGGTAGTTATCTTAGTTTGGCTCATTTTATGGGTATGACGGCTATTTTGTATAGTATTCTCCTACTGCGCCCTAGTATTTTTAGCCTTTCATTTTACCTTTTAATTTTTTTAGTCGGCGAAACTTTATTATTGCAAGAACTGCAATTCACCTCCTCGTCTATAGTATTGTGTAGCGGTGGCCTATTACTTTTATATGTTGAGCATTCTTCTGTGGACAAAGGTAGATTAGGCTGCACCCTTGTGGCTATATTGGCACTAATCTGGGGTTCTATGATACGTTGGGAGTCCTTTCAACTTAGCTTGATATTAGGGATTCCTCTTTTAGTTTTAGCTAGTATTGAATCACAAAAATGGAGAACAATTTGGATAGGAATGCTAGGTATAACTACGAGTGCATTCCTTATTCATCAAAGTCATTATTTGATTGAAAATCAGGACCCAAGTTGGAAAAACTACAACAACTTCAAACAAAGCCTTTCTGCCCACAATATTTTAGATTATCAAAAGTCACAGTATTTGTGGAATGAAAATACAGCCGATGATTATTTTTATAAAGTCGGTTGGGAGTACGAAGATTTTCAATTATTCAAACAGTGGTTTTTTGCAGACACTACCGTTTTTGGACTTCAACAATTTAGTGCCATTCAATCGAGTTTTGAAGACTGCCCTACCCCTGTCGAGGATATTGAAGAACGAAGTTGGAACTTTTGGATAGAACAACCTTTGAGTGATTATGTATTCCATGCTTTTCTAGTTCTTGCCATAGCCTTAATGTGTATTAAGGTGAACCGTTGGACCTACACTACCCTATTCGCAAGTGCAACGATGGTCTATTTGATTTTATATAGTTTGTTTTTGCTCAAACACTTACCCGAACGAGTTAGTTTCCCGATGGGTTTTTATTTAATAGCGCTGAGTGCAATTGTTGTCGCCAAAAATATAGCTATCAACCGACAAACAAAATTCTTTAGTTTAGTATTGCTTGCTTTGTTGGCTTTATCGAGTACTAAATCTTTGATTAAACAGAGTAGTCAAACTGCCCTACAAAAACAATATTGGACCGCTGCTTTAGATAGTTTAAACGCGACTTCTGATCAATTGTATATTGGAGGTGGTGATTTTTATATGCAAGCAATCCTTACTCCTTTTCACCCGACACAAGACAGTCTTATTGATCATTTCAACATGTTAGATTTTGGTCATTTGTCTAATGCCCCTGTACACTTCAAACAGTTAGATTACTTTGGTATAGATAATATACATACACAAGCGGTTCGCGACAGTTCAATTTTTTTGGTACATCGATTCAATGCTCCAATTTTACAATGGTATGCTCATTTTTTACATAGGCATTATAATATGCATATCGAATATGAACTTCTACGGAAGGAAAATAAAGTTGACATTGCCGTTTACAGGATTAGAGAACAAATAAGAACCAAAAAAAATTCTCAAGGTATAAATTTGAAAAATATGCATGAATTTGGGATAGATTCAATCAGTAATCTGAGCCCTTTCAAAAGGGCTGACTTCAAAGAACAAGAGATATTTTATTTTGTTGATTAAAAAGAGCTGTCGAATCATCAAAAAAACTCAATGTAGGAGGTCTAAAGTACGTACTTTAACGAACAGCCTCAAAGCCCTATTTTATAATCATAATAATTTAGATACCACTGTTTATACATTTTTTATTGCTATTTAATTACAAGCTTAAAATGGCATATTTTTAATCCTAGTTTAAATATATGATCGCGATCATCAAACGCCTATAAATTATGAAAACTGCCTTAATTATTGGTTCAAGTGGACTTATCGGAACAGAACTAACCAAGCAATTAGTCCAAGACGAACGATATAATCGGATACAAGTATTGGTTAGAACACCCTTGCCTTTTAAACACCCCAAACTTCATCAAATAAAATATGATTTCAATTGGCCGGATGAAAATTTAATACAAGGAGATGAACTATACTGTTGCTTAGGCACCACGATTAAAAAAGCAGGATCTCAGGAAGCCTTTCGTAAAGTAGACTTTGATTATATCGTTAATACAGCCACTTTGGCCTTGAATAAAGGACTAAAGAAAATGGCAGTCGTTTCTTCTATTGGCGCTCATTCAGAATCAAAAGTTTTTTATAGCAAAGTGAAAGGTGACACAGAAAACGCCTTAAAAAAACTCAATTTCGACACCTTAATTATTCTTCGTCCTTCCTTATTGCTCGGCAACCGAGCCGAATTAAGAATGGCCGAATTAGTTGGTGCATTTTTTAGCACAGCATTTTCATTTGCTATTCCAGACAAATACAAAGCTATAGAAGCAAAAGATGTCGCTACTTGTATGATTCGTCAAATGAATCGGGCTGAGGAAGGGCAATACACCCTCGAATCCGACGAGATTTCAACATCGCTTAAAGAATAACGATTATGAACAACAAATACCTTTTAATTTGCCTGTGCCTATGTACAGGAACTCTATTCGCTCAGATTAATTCGATAGAACGACAACTGTTTGAACTGCCCGATGTTCTTTTTAGCCCGAACAAAACACCCTATGGGTTTCAAGAGGCCTTTGAATTGAGGGTCAAACAACCTCTTGATCATAAGGCACCCGAAAAAGGCTTTTTTTATCAGAAAGTATACTTAAGCCATCGAAACAGAGAGGCCAATACCGTGCTCGTAAGCGAGGGATATCAAGCCAATAGCAATAGGATTTACGAATTATCTGAACTATTATCCGCCAATCAAATCGTTGTTGAACATCGTTTTTTTGGAAAAAGCCAACCAGATAGCATCGATTATCAATACCTTAACCTAGAACAGGCAACGGCCGATTTACATCGTATCAATCAGTTGTTTAAATCAATTTATTCAAATAAATGGATCAGTACCGGTATTAGCAAAGGAGGACAAACCGCCATCTTTTACCGTTATTTCTATCCGGATGATGTAGATATTAGCATACCCTATGTGGCTCCCTTAAATCTTGAATTAGAGGATAAACGCATCTATGCATTTTTAGATACCATTGGTTCTGATACTTGCCGAAATGCTATATATGCCGTTCAAAAGAAACTACTACAATCAAGGAAAAAAGTACTCCCCCTGGTTCGCTGGTATGCCAAAGGGGCAGGTCTGAGGTTTAATTATTTGAATTTAGAAGCGGCCTTCGAGTTTAGTATTCTTGAATACCCCTTTTCTTTTTGGCAGTGGGGTGGCGATTGCCGCGACATCCCTTCTCCCGATTCTAGTATCGAACATCTACTCGAGCATTTGTTCGAAATCTCCAATGTTGATTTCTTTTCGGACAGTTATATGCAGGCCTATGCCGCACATTATTATCAGGCAGCCGCACAAATGGGCTATTATGGTTACCAAATAAAGCCATTTAGAGGGCTTTTACAAGCTATTTCTACAGAAAATAACCCGAATGCTGCCTTCACTCCAAACAAAATAAAAGTGCCCTTTGACGGGCAGCTTAGCCAAAAAGTAGCCCTGTGGTTAAAAACGAAAGGTCATCGATTTATTTATATTAATGGAGCCCTAGATACATGGTCGGCTACCGCCGTTCCTTATTCGGATAAAGTAGATGCTTTATGGTTTAACATGGCAGGCAAAGACCATGGTGCTGCCAGAATTAAAAATATGAGTACAGCACAAAGAAATCAATTTATGCAGCAAATTGATCGTTGGCTGTCGGATAGCAAAAATTAAAAAAAAATCTACTTATCTATCGTTAACTAATAACATTTAGAGCAATACGTATTTGTTGAGGAATACACTACATAGCTTGGCATTTTGAAAACAACCAGGTTTTGGCAGGTTCTTCCAAAAAAGGAGATAAAGAAGCATAAACTTTTTCGTGATAATTATTTAGCCAATCGATTTCTTTGGCACTCAAAAGGTTTTTGTCAATAAGCTTTGTTTCGATGGGAAACAAGGTTAAAACTTCAAAACACAAAAAATCTGGATGAAGTGTTGATTGCTGGCATAGCATTAGGTTTTCGATGCGTATACCATAAGCACCTGTTTTATAAAAACCAGGTTCGTTAGATGAAACCGTTCCCTCCTTCAAGGCGGTTGAACCCCGAGTTGTTGTTGTGCTTTCAGCAAAACCCTGAGGAGGTTCGTGTACCCGCAGAAAAAAACCAACACCATGACCTGTTCCGTGTCCGTAATTTAAACCTTGGTTCCACAAATTCATTCTTGCCAAAACATCAAGCTGTACGCCGGTAGTACCCTTTGGAAAATGCGCCGTTTGCAGGGCGATATTTCCTTTTAGGACTAAAGTATAATGTTTTTTTTCTTCTTCGCTTGGGATGCCAAAATAACACATCCTGGTAATATCTGTAGTACCATTTAAATACTGTCCCCCACTATCAATCAATAGCATACCTTCGTTCTGAATAGCTGCCGCTGTAGCCTCTTGTGCTCGATAATGAACAATAGCCCCATTGCTTTTGTATCCTACAATACTGGCAAAACTATCGCCCACATAATCTGCTTGCGCTGCTCTAAACCCGGTTAATTTTTCAGCGACATCAGACTCTAAAATAGGCTTTGAGGCCACCCTTTGCTCTAGCCATTTAAAAAAATGCGTTAAAGCAAGACCGTCCTTTATCATGACCGAACGGAAGTGTCCAATTTCAGTTTTGTTTTTGATGGCCATAATAGGCATAATCAAAGAAGTTCCTTCTATAATTTTTGATCGTATGAAAGTAAACAGATACCAACTTAGCGAAGCTTTGTCTACATAAATAGTATCAGATTGGCTTAAATTGTTGAGCCTAGGACTAACTTCCTTGTAGTCGTGACAAAATATATTGGCCTCCTCCAATTCAGACTTAAGTGCGGCGGGTATTTTATAATCTTCGATAAAAAGTTCGACACGATCGAGTGTAATCAAACAATAGCAAAGCGCAACCGGTGTATAATCGATATCCCAAGCCCGAATATTTAACAACCAGGCGATTTCATCAAGGGCAGCAATAAAATAATTTGCAGCATCAAGCTGTTGCATTTTTTCTCTTACTAAATTAATTTTTTGAATCCTGCTCTTTCCAGTAAATTGTACATCATGCGCATAGACCATACTTGAAGGTAGGCTAGGACGATTCGGCCAAGCCTTTGAACTAATACCCTCTACATTTTGAATCGATATATTTTTACGTTTAAACGAAGCTTGCATCAACGCAATTTGCTGAATCGAAAACAAAGTAGCTTCTACTCCTATCACTGATTGCTCAGCAAGGATTTCTCCCAACCAGGCAATATGTTCCGGTGCATGCTGTACCTGTTGTCGATGCAACACAATGCCGCTGTCTTTGAGTTCCATTTCTGCCTGCAAAAAATACCTTGAGTCGGTCCAAAGTGCAGCATAATCTGCCAAAACCACTAAAAGCCCTGCAGAACCGGTAAAGCCCGAAAAATACTGCCTTGTTTGCCAACAAGGAGCGACATATTCCGACTGATGAGGATCATTAGCAGGAATAATAAGTGCATCTACAGAGGCATTCCTCATTTCATTTCGTAATAATTCTAATTTGGCTGTTATAGTCATGGTAGGCCTATTCTATTGTTAATAATAATTAGTAGACTGATTTTTTAAAATGGATATCCAATGGCAATAATAAATTTAAAACGATCCTCGAGAACAAATGGATCAAAATTCCAATACTGTACAGTCCCATTATCTTTAACCCTGTACCCTTGCGGTTCTCTAAGCTGCAGGGCAAAATCAAATCTAAAAATGAAAAAACTAAGGTCTACACGAAGTCCTAGTCCTGCACCTACGGCTAATTGCTCATAAAACTTATCGGTCAGAACACCAGTTTTGGGGTTTTGATACGGAAGAGTAGTGCTAGCATTGTGTGTGTTTAACAACCAAATATTCCCAACATCGACAAAAAAAGCTCCTCCAAACCAGGAAGAAAACATAAAGCGATATTCGCTGTTGAATTCGAAGCGCAAATCACCCATCTGAAACTCTGCACCTGGAGTAGCTGCTTGATCTGCAGGACCTAAGTAACGCAAGTTCCAGGCGCGCATGGAATTCGGGCCGCCTAAAGTAAATCGTTTGATAAAAGGCACATCTGTTCCTTCAGAATTACCATAGGGAATCAGAATCCCAAGCATTAAACGCGAAACAATACTATGTCGTTTATGTAATTTATAGGCATATCTTAAATCAATATCCGTTCTGAAATATTGCGCATAATCAACCCCAAAAAATTGTAAGTCATTGTTGGGGTCGGTCGCTTTATCTAGTAGATAAGCTAAATTCCCAGACAATTCAAAATAGGATTTAAAAAACCAGGTTCCTCCTTTCGTTTTATTTTCGGGTGTAGCATAAGTATAGGAAAAGTCCATACTTGGAATTAAATAAGAAGCGCGTAATGATTCGTATAGCGTTATATTATTGGTACGCAGCAAGCTTGCAAAATCAAGGTCTAAGACCGGTTCTAAGGTTAGATTAACCAAAACAGGGTTCCACATAAATGCATGCTCGGGTCCTTTGTTCCAATTGTATCCAATTTTGGTATAAAAAGAACTAATTTGAAAATCTGAGGACTGTTGCAAAAATTGGTATCCCAAAGAAACTTTTGTTTTGGGATTCTCCATCTTGAAGAGTTTCTCAATAAAATTTAGTCCTAAAAAGCGAGGGATATAAAAGCTTGTTTCAAGGTTTATGTCTAACAAATTAACCGCTTGGGCTATAAAATTATTTTTGGCAGTGCTATCGTAGCCCGTCACTTTAAAATCAATCCCTCCTTGAACGCTTACCTCAAAAGTTTCGGCACCTTTAAAGATGTTTTTGTTTCGATAAAAAACATTCGTAAAAATTCCGATACTAGAGCTGTAAGCAGTTGTATTGTTGTTATTTAATTCAAAATCCGCCCCCCATTCCTGCTTTTTACCTGGTTGCATTTTTACCAAACAATCTAAATGATAGGCCTTAGCATCCGAAGAAGGGACAAACTCAATTCTAGGGAAGCGAAAAACGGCCAAATTATTGACCGACTTGACTGATTCTTGTATGTCTTTATAGTTGTATAAATCGCCCGATTTGATCGAGATAGCATCAGAGATAACTTTATCTCTGATGTATTGATTTTTTTTGATTTGTTGATAGCTTGCCGCTTCTCCATTTTTATTTTTGATAATTTTGCGCAGAATGATGTGTACCAACCGATCCTCTGCTTGAATTTCCGATCGATCACGTAGGGTTATTTTCTTTACCTTCGGCAATGAACGCTGAACCCACTTAATTTTTACTCCCTTTTTATTCAACTTTTCGCGAATGAGCAGATCATTTGGCAACATTAAATCATCTGCATCTAGCCGCAACACCCGTTGACGATCTTTTAGGATGCGTTCTACCACTAAAAACGAATCTTTTTTAATTTTTCGCTTTTGATGCGCTTTCAAAATATATTCATTCGGTGTAATCAGAACATTAGAAACAGTGTATATAGGGTGTTGTATCGATGTGTCTGTAAAAGGCAGCACTTCAAGGTAGACAGTTGCCCTAGGCTCGGCTTGTTCAATCTGCCTAGAAAATAATTTTTTCTTTTGTGCTTGATACTTCTTTGCATTAACTGTATCGGCCTGAAAAACAATATAGTTTGCATTGAATTCATAATAACCTCTATTGCGAATTGCTAAGGTAAGTCTGTTCTTTTCGGCCAATAAGTTAGCTTGAGACAAGGGCGTGCGTGCTTTGAGCACCGTACTGCCTTTAATATCTTCTAAAATAGCTTTAATACTACTGTCTTTAGACGCAATTACCAATGAATCAATAAGCAGTGGTTTGCCCGTTTGAATGGTATAACTAATCGTAGCTTTGTGTTTCTTTTTTTGGATGGAATAATCGACGGATGCTTGAAAATAAGCCTTATTATTCAAGAAACGTTGCATAGATTCAGCCGTCTCACGCGTCAGGGCAGTATCCAAAATAATTGGCGCTGCACCGACCTTCTGATGCAACCATTTTTTTAGACCATTGGATTTTCTATGCAAGGTATCCGCTATTATTTCATGCGTTTTTTTGTCGTAATTATAAGGTACCGATAATGTATCATTAAGGTGGTAGACCCACTGACGAAAGCCTTTTATGAACGACCGATCCGGCACCTGACGTATTATTGTCGATATTTCGTAAATTAAATTATCATAGTCTTCCTGTATTTTGTAGTTTTGTTCACGGAAGCTAATTTTGTTATTCACCACCATATGTTCTTCGAAAATTCTCTTGTGCGATTTTTCTGTTGAAAGAGAATGGCTTTTAAGGTATTTTTGATTACCACAACTACTTACAATACAAGCAAAAATAAATGCAAGAATATAGTAGCTATATTTGTATTTCATAGAATGAAAATTAAGAATAATACATGATATCAAAAGCGAAGATCAAATATTTAAACGCGCTCCACCAAAAAAAACACCGGCATAAGGAGTATCTTTTTATCGCTGAAGGGCCTAAAATTGTGGCGGAAGTTTTGCAACAGCAAAAATTCCAAATCAAACATTTGTATGCTTCAAAGTTATGGATCGATAAAAACACTTCAATTTACAACAAATATTACAGTTTAACTACATTAATTGGGGCAAATGAGCTCAAAAAAATATCCTCACTCAAAAACCCTAAAGAGGTTTTGGCTGTTCTTGAAATGCCCAACAAGCCTCAAAATTTACCGGAAGAAACAGATATTGCCTTAGCCCTCGAAAACATTCAAGACCCTGGCAATATGGGTACAATTATCAGAATCGCTGATTGGTTTGGCATCAAGACAATATTTTGTTCAGAAGGATGCGTCGATATATACAATAGCAAAGTGATTCAAGCGAGTATGGGTTCGTTTTTGAGAGTAGCGGTTCATCACGGGCAATTAGTTGATTTCTTTGATGCCCAAAAGACAATACCTGTATACGGTGCAGTGCTAGGAGGGGATAATTTATTTAAAAGCACCCTAAAAACGCCGGCTATAATATTGATTGGCAATGAAGGAAAGGGCTTGAGTGAAGCTATGCAAGAACGCATCAATCATCGGATTACAATTCCTAAAAATGGAGCTGCCGAATCGCTAAACGCGGCGGTTGCAACCGCAATTATCTGCGCTTCCTTTCGTCAATAAAGTTTTGATTTAGGCTTTCTGAAAAGACATAACATCTTGGTATTCTTGTTCAAACTCTTGAATCGCTTCCGCTTTTTGGGCCTCAGACCACTTCAAGGCAGACGCCATCATATCAGCCACCTCTAAATAGACTGCTGCTATAGCAGGTCGTTCAAAATACAACATACCGGTTCTTCTAATAAAAAAATCACATAAATTGGTTGTCATTTCATAATGAATAACATACCAAACTTCTGCCTGTAATAAACAACGATTTGAATCTTTTAAGCTTGGCTTAAGTTCATAGGCTTTGTCTATTATTTTACTTATATTTCTTCCATATTTTGAAAATAATTTCTGGATAGCTGCACGGCTTATTTCTAATTGCTTCGACTCTCCAAAACTACGATAAATAAACGCTTGAATTGCTTCGGGCGAATCAAAATCACCTCCTGAAAGTGCTAAATTTTGAGTGACAGAACACGACTTTTTTCGCATAGTTTTATATACAAAATTAAGGACACGTTCAGCCATTTTTCGATAGCCTGTCAACTTGCCACCTGCAATCGAAATAAGTCCAGATTCAGAATAGAATATCTCGTCTCTTCTCGACAATTCAGAAGGCGATTTACCCTCTTGATGAATTAAAGGACGCAAGCCTGCCCAAGTAGATTCAACATCACTAATATTGAGTTTAGCCGACGGAAACATAAAGTTAATGGATGCTATTATATATGCTACATCTGCCCTATTGGCCTTGGGTTGGTCGATGTTTTGGTCGTAAAAGGTATCGGTTGTACCTATATAGGTGACATTTCCTCGAGGAATCGCAAAAATCATCCGATTGTCTTGTTCAACATCAAAATAGACCGATTGTTGAATAGGTAGTTTGGAATAGGGTACCACAATATGCACTCCCTTGGTCAAATGCAATCTTTTTTTGCCTAAATCTTTATCGTTTTGAGCACGCAGGGTATCTACCCAAGGCCCCGCTGCATTAACGACCCTTTTAGCTTTTACTTCGTGCAGCGAACCATCAAGAGTATCTCGTACTTTTGCCCCCCCCACATAAGCATTGTCTTTGTATATAAAATCATAAACTTCTGTGTAATTCAATACGACTGCTCCTTTTTCAACGGCCGTTTTTAGGGTTTCTATCGTCAATCGAGCATCATCCGTACGGTATTCATAATACAAGCCGCCGCCCAACAAAACATCCTGTCGAAGCAAAGGTTCGAGCTGCGCTACCTCGTCTTTTTCAAGCATTTTACGTCGTTCTTCTTGCTCTACATTAGCTAAACGATCGTAAACCCACAAACCAAGCGAACTCAACATTTTACCAAGCGAACCTTCCTCTATGATCGGTAACAACATTTTTTCAGGCAAAACAATATGTGGAGCGTTCTTATGAACAATTGCGCGTTCTACCCCTACTTCATGCACCAATCCAAACTCCATTTGTTTAAGGTAGCGAAGTCCACCATGAATTAGCTTGGTAGAACGACTCGATGTTCCCCAGGCAAAATCTTTCTTTTCTACCAGTAAGACTTTTAGCCCTCTAGTAATCGCGTCTAGAGCAATCCCTGCCCCTGTAATCCCCCCTCCAATCACTAGTAAATCAAAAGGTTCGGAAAAGGCACTACGCTGTATTAATGCTCGGTTAGTTGCTGAAAATTTAAGTTCGTTCATTCAGTTATATACTTATTATTGGCACAAGAAATTAAAATTTACCTCCGATTGACAAGCCCAAAAGTAAAGACTCTTGCTGAAGATTAGAATTAGAAGGGCTATCTGAAGAAAAATAACAAAAATTGAAGCCTATTGATAGTTTTTTATATCTAAATTTTAGTTCCGGTTGAATTACATAACCCAACATAAAAAGGGTATTGTCAAGCATTGCAAGGCCATTAAACCCGGCAAATAAATTTAGTTCTAGCCCTGTTTCATCATTAAAACGTAGTACTTGTACAAAACCTAGATTCAAGGGAGAAAATATAAGACGCGCCAAAGGCATACCGAAATCATCATTGACCAAAGCAAGATGTGTCTTGGCCCAAATTAATGCTATTCCGGGTCGGTAAAATTTAGATCGGCCAAAATACCATTTATTCCCTATTGATATACCGACGCTAGCCCCTCTAGCTATATTATAGCTTTGTGATTGATATAATGTATGTTCGTGTACATAGTGTAGTAAAGCATCTATAAAAAACCCATGATCGAATAAATAAACATTAGAATAGCTTTTATCAAAATTTTTCTTTGGACTCACAGGAAGGTCCTCTAGTGTTGCGCCAATTTGAGCATACGTTAGTTGTGTCCCTAAAAAAATATAAACTAAAAACACAGAACATAACTTAGGCATGCTTTTCTAAAAATTTATGGATTAAAATTGGATTGGAGGATGCGGACACTAGGCAGACTTGTTTGACCTGTGTCAAGTCTTATTTTGAACAGATAGGTTCTACTTCCACGCGTCGATTTAGATCCGATCCATAAGGATACTTTTTGAGTGGTTGTTCGCCACCAAAGTAGAAAGTATTAATCTGATCGGAAGATGCTCCCATTTTAACTAATTCTCGCTTGACAAAAATAGCTCGTTCTTTGGATAATTCCATATTACGCTTCTTATTTCCGTAGATATCGGTATGTCCGTACAAGTTGATGCGCGCGTCTTTGTAGTCGTCAAGGTATTCGACAATAATTTTTAAATTTTGAATGGCGCGTAGTCTTCCGGAAAATCGAACCTCATTTTCTTTAAATACGACATTGGGCATGTAGATTCTTGTATTGCATTGTAAATCATCTGATGATTTGAGTGCAGATGGCATATAATCAATTGGTTCTGTAGCTTTTGATCCATTTATTCGGCTATGCCCACGACTAGATACGACCGTTGTTGAACCCGTAATAGAAGCACTTGAACTCCTTTTCTTGGTCTTGGCGAAAGGATTAGACGCCGCGGAAGTGCTCGCTACGATTGGTTCTACTCGATCTACTTTAGGTTGTGTATAATCAAATGTTTTCTCAAAGGAACTGACGAGAAGTTGAACATTTTCGGACTTCCCCAATAAAGGATTGTTTTTTGTTTTAATCATGATATCAAAACAATTAAATTTACGCTTATCCCAATCACCTCCTTCTCCATCGATCAAATCTAACATTCTTATCTGAGTATCAAAACGATCGAAATGAAGTTCGCATGTAACTACGTCGCCTTTGTTGAATTGATAATGGACTTCTGGAATATTAGATAAAGAGTTTAAAATTATTTCGTTGTTGACGGCAATATTGGCTAATTCGTTTTGATGATATTTTTGTCGGTAAGACCGATTGCGTGGTGGTGTGCGTAGATACCACGATTTGGGATGACTTGCACCATAAAATGCATGATCTTCTGTTTTTTGGACAACAAATCGAAAAAAAATAACCGTGCTCGATTTTCGATATTCTATTTTGTCAATTTGATAGTTAGCATTAAATTTTCGGTATTTGGGTAGGTAGTCAGAGAATTCATCGAGTCCATAAGTACAAGAAACTGAAAACAACCCTACTACTGAAAATAAAAGGGTAAAAAGAAAGGTGGTGTTGGAAAAAATTATTCTCATACTAAGAAAAAATTAATTATTGTTCTGCTGTAGAAATGGCTCTTAGATTTAGAAGATTTCTGCAAATAAGTGCTTATCTAAAGTACAACAAATATTTTGAAATGTTAAAATTTTCGGCTTGTATTTGATATAGCAAATTCCAAACCTATTTTATTGTTCTGGTTCAAAAGAACGACGATTTGTCAACATTCTATTGGATAAAACCGATAACATGTTACCTTCTTCAAACACTTTTAAAAATATTTTGTTAAAAAAATCATTTGTTTTTAGTAAATGCGCTTCGTTATATGCCAAACGATTAAATAATAAAATAGCGTCAGTATGCATCAAAAGTTTAACATTTTTTAGAAACTGTAGTTGTTCGAATGCAACAGGTACAGCATCATCAATAAATATATCAACCGCTATTAAGTCATATTTATCTTTGTTCCACTTAACAAATTCAAAAGCATCTGACTCAATCACCTCAAAGGTAGATGATAAATATTTGAGGCGGTATTTTTGAGCCAAATCTATAATAACCGGATCAATTTCGACCAATGTATAGTGATAATCCTGATTAAATTTATTTTCCAACATAAAGGGGATAGAACCTAATCCTAAGCCCAATACAAGTACTTTTTGAACCGCTAATTGATCTATCGAAATTTGTTGGAACGCTAGCCTGAAGTTGTGGTATAAATCATCGTAGGAATACACAGCATTCTGTGTACAAAGTGCATAACGGTTGTTGCGCAATACTAATTCTAGTGGTCCAGAAAAGTTGCTTTCTACTTTCTCTAAAGACATATCGCATAGATAACTGCACAGTTTTGTCCACAAGCCCGGTTTCATAAGCCAATATATTGTAGGTTAAAACAATTAAATTATTGTATCTTTCGAGCCACAATATAGACCATAATAAAGCAATAAATGACTAATTTATACCCAATCTGAATTTAAATCGTTGTTTGTCTATTCAATCGCGCGAGCGTCTCTAGAAATAGATTAAATAATAATAGTAAAATTCTATACATTTGAGAACTATTGAGCCGAAAAACAAACCTAATTCTGCCTCAGTAAGTACCCTATTATAAGAAATTCCCTTAATTTATAGACGATGTCATTGATACAAAAAATAACAAAACAACTAAATACAACATTACCTGGCAAATCGGCTCAAATCAAAATGATGCGAACGGATTTGAACCAAAAACTAAAAGATCATTATTTTGACCCAGCTAAAGAAGCCAAAGAAGCCTGTGTGATGTTGCTATTGTATCAAAAAAATAACCTATGGTATACTGCCCTGATGCAGCGTCCTAAATCTCCTCATGCGCACAGTCGTCAAATAAGTTTACCCGGTGGGCGCCTTGAAGCACACGATATAAGTTTAGAGGCGGCAGCTAAACGCGAAACTGAAGAAGAATTTGGCATCCCGGCACAAGAAATTCAAACAATAGGACGGCTATCCGATTTATACATTCCGGTCAGTAATTTTTTAGTACATCCTTTTGTGGGTTATTTAAAAAAACAACCACTGTTTGTCCCCGACACCAAAGAAGTCGAATCCATAATTGAGGTTCGGATTAATGATTTGATGAACCTTTCTCTAAGAAAAGTAAAAGACATCCGCACCGAACAAGGCTACCTATTAGAAGACATTCCGTATTTTGACCTCAGCAATAAAGTAGTCTGGGGTGCTACTGCAATGATGTTGAGTGAATTTACCGAAATTCTGAGCGCATTACCCGGGGCGACGAATTTTTAATATTTATTGCTAAGTGTAGAATTAAAAGCATACACTTGGGCGTATTTCTCCTTAAGATAATCCATGAAATAATCGACATTAAGGCCCTCTCCTGTCACCTTTCGACACAAATCTTCCGAGCTAAATCGTTGCCCATGTTGATGAATATTTTCTCGCAACCACCTCAACAAAGGCTTTAGGTTACCACTGGCAATTTTTGTTTCCAAATCAGGGATTTCAAGGCTTGCCTGTTTGTAGAATTGAGCGGCATAAAAACTACCCAAAGAATAGGTTGGAAAATACCCAAACAAACCTTCTGCCCAATGCACATCTTGCAATATCCCTACTTTGGCACTATCAACCTCCAATCCTAAAAACTGACGGTACTTTTCATTCCATATTTGCTCAAGAGTATCCACCTCTATCGTCCCTTCGATCAATCCTTTTTCAATTTCATAGCGTATAAAAACATGCAGATGATAATGTACTTCATCGGCTATTGTTCTTAGATAATTGGGGGCAATTTGGTTGATAGCTTTATAAAATTGTTCGAGAGAAACTTGGCCAAGCTGTTCGGGAAAAGAAGCCTGTAGGGTTGAATAATTTGCTTGCCAAAATGCCCTGCTTAAGCCCACATGGTTTTCCCACAAACGCGATTGAGACTCGTGCATACCCAAAGACACCGCTTGCCCTAGGGGCAAACCGTATTGCGCAGGATTAAGGCCCATTTCATACAAAGCATGTCCGCCTTCATGTACGCAACCACCAATCATTTCTAACAGGTTATTCTTTTCGATTCTAGTGGTAACCCGTACATCATTTGCAGAAAAAGAGGTGGTAAAAGGATGTTCTGACAAATCTTGCCGACCGGCCTCAAAGTCAAAACCCATTTGCTTGAGTAAGTACAATCCAAAATCCCATTGTTTGCTTTTAGAAAATGATTTTTTCAAAAAGGCATTATCGGTGGCTTCTCCCTCTTTATTTAGGACGATAATCAACTGCTTTAAAGCAAGCTTAACCTTGGCAAACAAACGATCAAGAAAATCGACAGTTGCACCTTGTTCGTATTCGTTTAATAAAGCATCATAGGGATGTTGTTGATAACCGAGCAGCTTCGTTTTTTTTCGTAATAAGTGAACAATTTGACGTAGTGAATCCTTAAAAACAGAAAAATCGTTGGCCTCTCTTGCTTTGATCCATGCTTGAAAAGCATCAGATTGAGCTCTTGACAATTCTTTTACAAAGGCGGTAGGCAACTTTGTTTCTTTTTGATAAGACTCCCAACTTTTCTGAACATTTATCCGTTGATCTTCTGTTAATTGATCTACTTTCTCATTCAATTCTATTAATAAATTACCAAGATATTCTGAGGTAGACCATTCGTGTGCCGTAGCCGACAAAGTCGCAATTTGTTGAGCTCTTTTGGAGGCTCCTTTAGAAGGTGCGTAGATTTCCATGTCCCATTGCAAAAGAGCAATCGAACTACGAATATCCTGTATTTTAACTAATTGCTCTACGTAATTTTGATAAGATGGTATTGACATAAATTTAATACACTAAAAAGTTTAATAAAGTGTGGCTAAACAAGTTACGATCAACTTGTCTTTTTTTGTGGTGTTGGGCAAAACGCGTAAGCTATTAAGCTGGCCCAGGCTAAAATAAAAAACAATCCTCCAATTGGAGTCATAGGACCTATAACAAAAATAAATCCTGTTATTGGCAGTATGGCTTTACAAGCCAGTAAATACAAGGAACCCGAAAAGAAAATAATTCCCAGTACCAACAAACGATAGGTCAATTTCAAATAACGCTGATGTCGATCCGTTAACAGGGGCAAATTGGCAATACCTAACAAGGCAAGGCTATGAAAAAAATGATAATCAATACCTGTTTGGTAGGTAGACAACTGTTTGGGGGACAGATAGTCTGCTAAGCTATGGGCTCCAAAGGCGCCTAGTACTACGGCTAAAGCCCCCATAAAAGCGGCTACTACAATTATTTTTTGTTGTAATTCATGCATATTTTATTAAAATAATAAAGCTTCTTCACCTTCTCGAATTAGATTTATTTGATTTTTGGTACAATCAATCACTGCTGATGGAATATTACCTCCAAATCCTCCATCAATAATCAAATCTACACTGTTTTTATATTGTTCGTATATTTCAAAAGGGTCGGTGGGATGCGGTATAATTGGGTCTTCGTTGTTTTTGAGCGATGTAGACATTATTGGATAATCGAGTTGTTCGACCAAAGCAGATACAATCGGACTGTTCGGCACACGAATACCTACCGACTTTCGATTGTTCTTTAGCATTTTAGGAACCTTGGTACTCGCGTCCAAAATGAACGTAAAAGGCCCTGGTAAATTTTTGCGCATTACTTTATAAACTGCACTACTGAAGGGCTTGGTGTACTGAGATATATTACTGAGGTCAGCACAAATAAAAGAGAAATTAGCCTTTTGGGATTTAATTCCTTTGATTCGACATATCCGTTCTACTGCTTTATTATTAGTAATATCACATCCCAATCCGTAGATAGTATCGGTCGGATAAATCACTAAGCCGCCTTTCTTGATGATTTCAATGGCTTGTTGTATTTTTCTCCCCTCTGGATTTTGTGGATGAATCTTAAGTAGTGACGCAGGCATTTTAGTTATAGTATTATGTACAATATTCTATCATTGTACGAAGTTAACCTAATTGAAACAAAGCGAAGAATGCAAAGCTTCTTTTTTTTAATTTGTCTTTATGCATCGACTCCTAAAGAAACTTGTCCTTTGAACACTTGCACGGCAGGGCCTGTTAACCAAATATTCATAAACGAACGATGCTGAACATTAAACAAAACTTGCAGATTGCCTCCCTTGGTTTGAATATCGATTTGAATTGAATTGGTAGATAAACCCGATTTCAAATAATAAGCAATAGCAGCTGCAGTTACTCCAGTTCCACAAGACAAGGTTTCATCCTCGACACCCCGTTCATAGGTAGCTACCTTTATATGATTTTTTTCAAGTATTTGTACAAAATTCACATTTGTACCTTCCGTTCGATAGCGTTCGTTGTTACGAATTGCGCGCCCTACACTAAAAATATCATAAGAATCCAAATCGCTGACAAATTCTATATGATGCGGAGACCCAGTATCCAAAAACATATAATCGAAATCAAAATCTTTTACAGAAACCGCTTTCATTTTTAGTGTTACTGTATAACTAGCGTCGATAACTGCTTCGTGTGGCCCGTCTATTGCCCAAAAATATGCCTTATTCTTTCGTAATATACCCAAAAATTGGGCAAAGGCCACCATACAACGCCCCCCATTGCCACACATCGACCCGGGCAAGCCATTGGCATTAAAATAAAGCATCTCAAAATCAAAACCCTCTTTGAGGGTTAATAGCATCAAACCATCAGCACCTATTCCAAAGCGACGGTCACATATATGTTTTATTTTGGTCGGTGTAAAGATTTTTTTATCGAATGACCTTGCATCAATAATGACAAAATCGTTTCCGGTTCCTTGGTATTTATAAAATTCAATTTGCATACTGCAATAAGCTTATTTGAGTTGAATAGACTAAGATTTTCGACTGTACAAATTAAACAAATTGAACTGAATAATCTTGCATAGCTATGAAATAATTTTAAATGTTAACTATTTTCCAAATTTATTAAACGCCTTTTCAATTTAAACATAAATAGTTGTATATTGATACTACAAATATTATTCAATAAAGTATCTTGGTGTCCCCCGTTTGTAATCAATAAATACAAAAAATTGGCAGAAATGACCAAAGACAACAAGATAGGCACTTAAACATATTTTTACCCACTTAAATTACCAATTCATGGAAAAAGAAACACTGGTATCAGACTTAGAAAAAGCAATACAAACCAACAACATCTCCTCTCTAGAATCCTTAGCTAAAACTGCCGTCGAACAGTTTCCTCAAGAGGCTTTTGGCTATGCCTATCTTGCAACTTTATTTAGTAGCAAAGAGCAGCTCGACTACAAAAAGGCACAAACTTGTATCGCTAAAGCCTGTGAATTAGCTCCTTCTGAATCTTCTTATCTCGTTAAATTTGCCAACTTAAAAGAAGAACAATTTCTTTATGAAGAAGCTAGAATACTCTATCTTAAGGCTCTAAACATTGATGAAAACAATTTTGAAGCGCTCAAAAATATGGGGCTTTACGAGCTAAGAGTTTCTGGAATGTTCGACAAAGCAAAAGACTATTTACTCAAAGCCCATGCAATTGAAAAAGAGGACAAACTTGTCAATTTACACCTTGCCGAACTTTACTACGAACAAAAAAACCTGGAGGATGCTTTAATATCTATTAACCTAGCCTTAGGCAATGCATTCGATGAACCCACTACGGTTTTACTTATCAAGATTCTATTCGCCCTAGGCAACAAGAAAGATGGGTTAAAAGTATATGATAGCCTAGTGGCTAAACGCCCTGACAACATATCCTATCGGTTTGACTTTGCTCAAAAATTATACAATTCTAGAGTTTATGGAGAAGCTGCAACACAGCTAAAAAAAGCAATGGACATGAGTACAGATTCAGTACCGGCTTCTTTTGTAGACCTTTATGTAAAGGCTTTAACAATGAATGGAAAGGAAGCTGAAGCTATTGCAACCTTGAATACAGTGATTGAAAACGAGCCGGATAATTACGTTTATTACAATTTAAGGGCAAATGCCTACCTTTTTTCCAATAACATCGCCGATGCTATTAAAGATCTAAAAGAAATAATTCGATTACTCGATGATAATAATCTCGATTTTGACTATCGTGAAAAACTAGGATTTTTATTGCTAAAAAATCAAGAAGTTGATGCATCAAAAGCTGTATTTGAGGCAATGATATCCAATACTACCCAAGCAAAAGTAGGTTTGTATGGTTTGGGAATTGTAGCCTTTTCTCAGGATGATTTTGCGCTTGCTTATCATTTTCTTAAAAAAGCAAAACTCAAAGGCAACAGTGATGCAGAGAAATTCATCTACAAAAAACTAAATAATTACCTAAGTGATATCAAAAACAAGGCAATTGCTGCAAATGCTTCTCATATAGAATCAAATGCAGCTTCTAGTATGCTTCAAAAAATAAATGGTAAGCTTTGGTCCTTTTCAAGTTTAGACAGTCAAGTTTTAAATACTCAACCCGAAAATGTATACAATTCCATCGTCAATTCTTTTCAATCTACTTCTTTTGTATTAACCGAAAAAGGAACTTTGATGGTTAAGTCTGTCCACGCAGAAGGAACGGTCTTTCACATTATCGAAGAAAATGACCAAGACCTAAAATTAGCTTGCAGCGCAGTAGACGGTAGTAGAAAATATGAGATGAAATTACACTTATCACTTGATAATGAACTAATTATGACTGAAAAAGCTGGAGAAAACATTCACTTCAAGGCAACCAAATTGAATGAAATCCCGTTTGCAGTATCTAAAGCGTATAACCGCACTATGATACCCCAAGAAATGGAATTTTTAGGCGCTAATGCTGAAGCTATTTCTAGTGCTTTTTTCAAAGCTAGTTAAATATTAAATACATAATTTTAAAAAAGGCTACTTGAAAATTCAAGTAGCCTTTTTTAATACAAACGCAATAATCTTATCCATAGGATTAAATCCAAAAAAAACCACCCAATAAAATATTGAGTGGTTTTGGTATTTATCTATTTATTTTCTGTTCTACCAGAATGGATTTAAATCAATTTCAGTAACAGAATTATAAAAATCACTAGCTGCTTCTCCTACTGAATCCATTGCACTACTTGCCGAGTTATAAATATCATTTGCTGTATTAGAAACTGTATCGTAAACTACAGCAGCAGCCTCTGTCACACTTTCGCTAACTTCACCAACAAATTCACGTCCTTCATCATAAACTGTATCTACAAATTCATCAACAGCTTCATACGCTTGCTGTGCAGATTCAGACATATTATCTACCACCTCACGGCCATAATCAACCACTTCGTTGACCGCTTGACTTACCTCTTCGTAGCTCTCTTCGAGGTATTCACTCGTCTGTTCAATAGCGCGTCTACCAGAATTTAATAATGAGGACGCTGCATCCGAAATAGCGTCGCCAACTTCCTCAGCTTTTTCTGATACAACCTCAACTGCATCTTCGGCCAAATCAACGGCACCTTCGTAGAGTTCACCGGCAGCATCTACAATTCCTTCTGCAATAGCAGTACCTATGTTACGTAGTGAGTTGTATACACTCTCAACAGCAGCAACTAAAGTAGGATGAACTGTTGCACTAAATTGCCCTTGTGCACTAGCATTTTTGAAACGCCCTGCAGCCATATCAAAGGTAATAGAGTAACTTGGTGTTGTTACGATCAAAATACTTACCGTCCCTAAAGGATATAGAATTCTATTGCCGCTTGTGCTAAGACCTAGTTGTGAAGCAGCCCAATCGATTAATTCTTGAGGTATGCCAGACACCCCAAAATAAGCCTCTGCTGCTAATGACAAGTCAATATCTAGAGGGCTAACCGTTCCAGTAAGATTGGCACCACTTAGGCCTAAGCTAACAGACAAACTAGAATTGAAATCGGGTCCACCTTGAACACCAGCTCCTATTGACAAACCATAGCCTGCTACTTCAAAGCCTACACTCATACCTATTGATAAACGTGCTGTAGCAGAGGCTGTTCCAGTACAAGTAATTTTTGCTCCCTCTCTAGTCGATGATAAAGAAGCTTCAGCGCTTGCACTTACCCCTACATCGGCGTTAATAGGTGGGTATACTGGAATTGATTGGTTATAACTTAATTCAAAAATTGTTCCCTCGTAATTGGCATGTTCTTCGAGAAATGTATCAATAGTCGAACCTACAGTATGCTCAATAATAGCCTCTGTTGGATCCGTTCCTTCCGAAATATCATTATATATATCAGTTCCTGTACTAACTAAATCTCCAAGCGTTGTCCCTGCAACTTCTATATTTGATGCTCTATCAATACCTTCCTCGACTTGAGACCACATTTTAGAAGCTTCTTCGTACAACTCTGGAGCATATTGCATTACTACCTCGGCTCCTTCTTTAAGGTCATTATAAAAGGTTTCTTGTTGTGATCTTGACGTTCTTGCCTGATCGGTTTCTTTATTTTTTGGCATTATAAACTAATTTTAAAGGGTTTTAATTAAAATAAATCGTTGAGCAATGCAGCTCCTTCAGGCAGTGTCATTGCCTCGGCATTCTGTTGAATAGAAGATTCGATACTATCTAATTCTTTCGAGCAATTTTGAATAAAAGAACTGCCTTTACTCAATAGATCACGCAAAGCTTGCACAGCAGGATCTTCTGGCAATTCGGTTTCCTCTTCAACAATATCGTTATCCAAAGCACCAAAGGCCTCTCCCAATGCCTCACTTACAGCATCTAAAGCATCATTCACCACCTCGCTGATAGAATCAGCTACATCTACAACAGTATCAATCACCTCTTCTACAGCATCTTCAAGCGCAGGTAGAAGTTTTTCAATGGCCAGCTGAATTTTATCAAGACTTGGCTTGTAGCCTATTATTTTGTCATAATGTGCTTTAACAGCATTTTGAATACGAGCTTCAGCATCGTTAAAAGCTGCTGTCAGGTCAGATATTGTATCCAAAACATCATCTATCACATCTCTATCCGATTCCGTTACAGCCTTTCCTTTTACATTGGCTACAACAGGTTTGACCTGTCCTTTCATAGCAGCAGCTACAGTCTGAATCATGGCTTTAATTTCATTCAAAACCTCTTGTGCCGTTGCAGCCGGTGCTTCGGCAGTTTCTTCAGCACTGTTGTCATTTTGTTCAGCTTGTTCCTCTGTAACTTCCTCAGCATTACCGACAACTTTAAAGGCCATTTTAATTTCCCCAAATAGTTTGGCCGCTTTGGCTTCAAGGACAGGCGCACTTAACCCCCCTTTTTTCAAGTCAATTGTTACTTGTGGTTTACCTGTTTCATCTACACTAAATACCAACGAGGCTAAACCTGTTTTTTTCAACAAGTGTTCCTTATTTTTCTTTACATCCTTGAACGTCTTCGCAGCAATAGGACCTTTTTTAAAAGGTACAATAACACAAGGTGTTTTTTTGCCGGCAAGTTTGTAATCGACAAATATAATCGCCCCTTTACATTTCTTAAATACAGCAGGCTTAAGATGCTGCTTTTTGTATTGAGCCAATTTAAGCTCCTTCAGTTCATTAAAATCAAAGTTTTGTTCTGGCATTGTATGAATTTTAATATTTTATGATGAATCGATTGAATGTTGCACTTGATATCACTACTCTTTTAATCACAACACAACATATAAAACACCAGTTTACACCGATGTATCATTAAGCAATACTACAAAAAAACAAATTAAAAAACAAGTCTTATTTTAACAAAATGGCCTTATGCAAAATATAGTTTTTTGGTCTTGGAATTGTGCTTTTTATTTATTATATTGAGCTGTTTTATTAAAAACAAAGCTAAGCTCTGAGAAAATTGTTATTTAGGCTTAATCTTTGTGTTATATTTAACGTCTCCACATGCATTTTGTTAATCTTATGAAGATTGATGAATCGATTTTATCTACCTGTAACTTTACTAGCCTATGAATGACCCTAAAAACTACTCGGATTGGGAGGATAACAAGCCCCAAGAATATTTTGAACTAGACATTGTTGATTTTTTTTCAGATTTACCCGAAAGAAGCAGGTTTGAGGAGCAGTTAAATGCCTGGTCGCATGGAATATCTGCTTTGCTTGCTGCTGTAGGATTCGCCTATACTTTCTATCTAGCATTAAATAATACGCAAGAATATGCGGTAATTTCGTCAATAGTTTATGGAAGCAGCCTAGTTTTATTGTTTAGTGCTTCGGCACTCTACCACAATGCCGAGGAATTACTTCGTAAAAAGAAACTTAGAATATTAGACCACTGTGCCATTTTTCTATTTATTGTAGGCAATTATACCCCACTCCTATTACTTACGGTAGGGGGAACAAATGGTCTTGGTATACTTTTGATGCTCAGTTCAGCTGCTTTTATTGGAATTCTTTTGAAAATGAAATTTACGGGAAAGTTCGACTGGTTTTTCGTATTGTTGTATGTTCTGATGGCTTGGGTAGGAATTATCCAAGGACATGATATTTTAGATAAAATGCCGCCCACAGGCTTTTATTTGCTCCTGCTTGGTGGATTTATCTATATGATTGGTATCTTATTTTATAAAGCAGAAGGCAAAGTACCTTATGCCCACCTCTTTTGGCATTTATTTGTAATGGGCGGTGCTTTTTTGCATTATATTGTCATGATTCGATTTGTTTTTTAATTCCATCAGCTGGAAGGAATGTATTTTTTTTGTACATTGTAGTATTATTTAATGCAAACATTTCCATTTGTCTACGATCAATTTAGTTCTTTTCGATTTTAATAGAGAAAACCTCCTACCTTTAGTCTATACCAAACCAATCGCTGCATTGAGAATCGGTATTTGTACCATCAAAGAAAAATGGGAGTCGGCACTTCAACTAAAAACTAGTTATTATACTGCTGCCTATTTGGCAAAAAAGTTTCCGCTGCATTTAGACAGCGATAACTTACTGATAAATGCAAGTGTTCTACCCAATACAGCACTCAATAAGTACCTAACTGAAGCACTTCCCTACAATACTCTATTGGTTCAAGAGGGCACCCCTATAGCACTTAAATGTGATGCCGATACCGCCCAACTATTTTTCCAGGCTAAAGCCAATGCTATTCAGACCATCGAATTGAGTCAAGCAATCATCTATTTGAAATATTGTTGGGATTTGTTTCGGTACAACAAAGAAGCCTTAGAATCTGATTTTGACCAACGTTGTCAGGGACGAGATTCTGCGCCCTTGTCAGATAGCAACAGGGTGATTGGTGATGCTTCTAGAATTTTTCTCGAAAAAGGCGCAGTGGCCCATTGTTCTATTTTTAATACCGAGAACGGCCCTATTTATCTAGACAAAGACAGCACCGTAATGGAAGGCTGTATGATTCGTGGCGGTTTGGCATTATGCGAGGGAGCAAGCCTTAAGATGGGTAGTAAAATTTATGGTGCAACAACAATTGGTCCCTATTCAAAAGTGGGCGGTGAAGTCAATAATTCTATTTTATCTGGCTATTCTAACAAAGGTCATGATGGTTTTTTGGGCAATGCCGTAATCGGAGAGTGGTGTAACTTAGGGGCTGACACCAACAATTCTAATCTTAAAAATAACTACGCAGAGGTACGACAATGGAATTATCCTAAAAAAGCATTTATTTCAACTGGATTACAGTTTTGTGGGATGATAATGGGCGACCATTCGAAAACAGGCATCAATACCATGTTTAATACCGGGACAGTTGTAGGGGTTTCATCCAATATATACGGAAGCGATTTCCCCCGTTCTTTTATTCCTTCTTTTGCTTGGGGATCTGCCAAACGATTTTCGACGTATCAATTAGATAAAGCAATAGAAACAGCAAAAAGAGTGGTGAGAAGACGTCAAAAAGAATTAGACGAACATGAAATAACGATCCTGAAACATATCTTTGAGGCCTCCAAAAACTATCGAAATTATTAATTCTTAGGCAATGAATAATAGTTTTTCTAATATTTTATGTATTTGTTCAAGGGGAACATTTTCGTAGACCCTTCCTGACCTTGCATAGGCTACATGCCCTGTTTCCTCTGAAACAACTATACTTAGCACTGCTGTATTTTCACTCAAACCTATAGCTGCCCGATGTCTTAAGCCTAAACGCTGAGGAATATCAGGGCGTTTAGAAACCGGCAACACACAAGATGCGGCGATAATACGATCATCATGTATAACGATAGCACCATCATGCAAGGGCGACTCTTTTGCAAATATAGCGAGAATTAATTGGGTAGAGACCGTACCGTTGATCATAACACCCGAACTGTACATTCCTTTAAAATTGGTATTTTTACTGATAACCATTAGACCACCTAATTTATTTTTGGCCATATTTTCGAGCGCTCGCAATATCTCGCGAATTATTTTTTCACGATTCATACTAATCAATTCATCGGCTTGATTTTGATTAAAAAATCGTTCTAAAAACTTGAATCTTGTCTGAATAGAACCTTGCCCGACAAAGAGCAAAAAACGCCTTACTTCCGGCTGAAACAAAACCAGCAAAGCAATCATTCCAACACTCACAAATTGCCCCAAAATAGACGACAACAAAGGCATTTCTAAAATAGATACAATTCGCCAAGTACTGTATACCAATACCAAACCAATAAAAATATTGAAGCCTAAACTTCCTTTTAGTAACTTATAGACTTGATAAAGTAGGAATCCTACGATGAGAACATCAAGAAAATCCCAGAAGGAAATAGTTAAGAATCCAATTTGAATTAAAAATAACATTGTAGTCAGTATTAAACTATTGCTGTAAATGATCATTCAACGACCATTCATTACATAAATATGCATTAAATAAAGCATAGATGCATCAAAAAAGGCCAACAATCTGAAATAGCATCAGGTAGTTGGCCTTCGTAATTATACAAGGATAGAATAGATATTCATTATTTGCCCGAGGCCCCCATAAAAAGACGTTCCCATCGAATCCCCCCCTCTTGAGGTTGACCGTAAGCATCCTTGCCACTGAAAAGACGTCCATTTTTAAGAGACATCCACACAAACAAGGGCTTTCCTACTACATGATCCTCGGGTACAAATCCCCAAGACCTAGAATCAGCAGAATTATTTCTATTGTCTCCCATCATCCAATAATAGTTTAATTTAGGAGTATAACTCGTTACCTCTTTGTCGTTAATAAATATTTTACCCGACTTTACTTCTAATTTATTGCCTTCGTACGCAGCAATTACCCGACGATAGATAGCAAGGTTCTTAAGATTTAAGTCTATGGTTATCCCTCTACCAGGAATGGTTAAAGGACCATACCAATCGATGTTCCACCGATAATTGTTATAATCGTAAGGAAACGGGATAGAAACTCCATCAAGGGTCTCTTTAGGAAGCAACACACGCTTAAAGCTATCTATAGCAGGAATCGTTGCTTTCATTTTTGCTGCCGTAGAAGGCGTCATACAAAACAAATTATTTTTAAGCACTCCATTCTCGTGGTGGAATACATAATCAAAGTTTTGGTTGAGGTAGTTGAAATCGAGTGCCGTACTACTAAAGACACGATAAACATATTGTACTCCGTCTATTTCCTCGTTTATTCCATTTACAAACAACCTACCCGCCTTAACTTGTATGGTGTCTCCTGGCAAACCTACACAACGTTTTATGTAATGAGTGCGCTTGTCTACCGGACGCGTAATCATAGACGCCCCTTGTGTTTTTAGCAATCGTTGTCGAAGTTGTTCTCGTTGAGAGGCCGGCACAGCTTTTAGGTTATTGTGGTACTGTTCGTGATATTGAAGACTTGGATTGCCAAAAATTGTATCATCTTCAGGATAATTAAATACAACAGGGTCGTATCGTTCAACATCTTGAATTTTAGGTGCGCGATTATAAGACCAAGTTGGAAATTTGAAGTACGATTCGCCACCACCAAAGGGAAGCACATTGTGAATCAAAGGAAAAGCCAAAGGGGTCATAGGCATTCTAGAACCATAGTGAACTTTAGAAACAAACAAAAAATCTCCGACCAACAAGGACCCCTCCATAGACGGTGTGGGAATCGTGTAGGCTTCAATCAGAAACATTCGGATAAAATGAGCGGCAAAAACGGCAAAAATAATCGATTCAGACCATTCTCTAAACACCGTTTTTTTCGGAAAGGGGTTTTCTTTATCTAATTTACGCAGGGCTGTTTTGTCTTTTTCTTTGAGCGCAGTCTTATATCTTTTTTTGATATCTTGATGTATTTCAAAAGACTTGCGTGCATAGCTTAGGTCTTTGTTACCTATGAATAAAAAATAAAAAGGTGGTGTGACAATTGCCAAAAAGTTATCAAGAAAAGAGAACCTGTTGAAAGACTTATTCATCTCGATCAACAAACCCGCAATTATAAAAAAGTGCAGTAAAGGCAGCAACATAAGCAGCAACCAATAGCTAGGTGCACCAACAATTTTAATCGCAGTATGGGCGTTATAAAAAGGAACAAAGGCAGCCCAACCTGGCGCATCAGCTTGCTCAAAAAACTTATACATTCCCACGAATGGAAGCCAATAAAAAATAAAAATGTATACGATTAAATTCATTTATATTGAATTGAAGAAATCAAGAAATTTGATTGTATGAACTAGAAAATCCTTTCCATCTCATTTTTAATACGCCAAAGAACGCTTCATTAAAAATTGCAGTACTCATTTTAGAGGCCCCTTCTTCTCTATCTTTAAAGGTAATAGGCA
The DNA here is from genome assembly GCA_905480485.1 of uncultured Aureispira sp. GTDB lineage: Bacteria > Bacteroidota > Bacteroidia > Chitinophagales > Saprospiraceae > Aureispira. The sequence goes on along the minus strand of CAJQQM010000061.1, from coordinate 28,643 downwards.
CTTCTTCTAACTTATAACCCAGTTGCCAGGCAGCAAACTTCATTTCAATCTGAAAAGCATAGCCCTTAAATTCTATTTTATCAAAATCTAATTGTTCTAGGAAGGAACGCCTGTAGCAAACAAAGCCTGCTGTGGCATCCGAAACAGGCATCCAGGTAATCATGCGGACATAAATCGAAGCACCCCTAGACATCAGTAAACGATTGAAAGGCCAGTTTAAAACGGTTCCTCCTTTGGTATATCTAGACCCTACAGATACTCCAACTCCTTCTTTTTGTGCGGCGACATAAAGACGGGCTAAATCTTTGGGATTGTGTGAGAAATCTGCATCCATTTCAAAAATATATTCGTAAGTGGATTCTAACGCCCACTTGAAACCTTTGATGTAGGCAGTCCCTAAGCCTTGCTTACCTTGCCTTTCGATAATAAACAACCGGCCGGAAAATTCGTTTTGTAAAGACTTGACAATACCTGCTGTACCATCAGGAGAACCATCATCTACGATCAGTAAATGAAATTCAACATCAAGGGTCATGACCGCACGAATAATATTCTCTATATTTTCCTTTTCGTTATAGGTAGGTATGATAACTAGGCGTTCGAGCAAAACAAGTTCTTGATTTAGTTAGGTTATTCAAAAAAGGTAAAATGCCTCGTAAAAGTCGAAAAAAAAAATGAAAAAAATGTATTAATTGTGGAATAAGTTGAAAATTGCTATAATACTAAATATAGTAATTAAGTGAGGGAATCGCAATATATTAAATGTGCTTTAACGTTCGCTAACTAAACTTAACATGTATCGGCTGTATTACAACACAAAAGGGACGCTAAACAGCGTCCCTTTTGTGTCCCAAATATAGATTAAAATTAATCTTGCATATGAACTACGATGAAATTTACTTTACGTTGACTAGAAGCCTCCACCGAATAAATCGAGTTGCGCGGATCATCAATATCATCGCTAATTCCAATTGGAGCTTTTCCTTCTCCCAAAGGCAGTTCTTCAATCATCAGTTGTCCTGCTTCTAGAAACGGTCTTAAAGCGCCATCTTTATAATCCAACATATCTTTAGAGACACTCAAAATACGACGGTGTGCCAAAGCCTTATTGTACTCGGCAGAAGCCCTCGGTGAAGTATAACCCTGTATAGATATCGCTAACTTAAATTCATTTTCCATGGCAATAATCAATTCGTCGAAAAAGGTATGCATTTTATCGTAGTTCGACTGGACCTTAAGCCCAAAGAAATCGTCAATATTTTGAGCTATCTGATCTTGGATAGAACGATTATATTGTGGCAAATGTTCTTTTTTGTATTTCGACTTCATCTCTATATACTTGTTATAAGTAGATGAATAAGATGTCTGATTATCTCGTGGTTCGTTGTTATGGAAATACAGCGACAGGGGTAAAAGTTTGTTCAGCTCGTCTAGTGTAACCTGAAGAGCCTCGGGAATTTCTGCAATCTCTACCACGGGTTCAGGTTCAGGGCTTGGTTCCGGCTCGGGAGTTGGTTCCGGCTCGGGAGTTGGATCAGAAAGAACAAGTGGAGGTTCAGGGCCTTCTTTGATTTTGACCGGAGGAAATTCAGGCAACTTTAAGGCATAAATATCGTTACAACAAGACTCCCCTGTTAATATTTGAGAGCCAGGACGATTGGACGCAAAAAAGCCCGTTGAATCGTCTGAGTTTATGATAAAATATAAATCATTGGCTGCACTATTCAAGGGGATTCCTATGTTGATCGACTCTCCAAAACCATCCGCGATACGCTCACAATGAAAAACATCAAAACCACCTAATCCAGGGTGATGATCAGAACTGTAATAAAGTGACTGTGTTGTATTGTGGAAATAAGGAGATACTTCATCTCCGATAGTGTTGATTAATTCGCCTAAATTATAGGGTTCTCCATATTGGTTGTCGCCTTTAATTGCTGTAGCCCAAATATCCATTTTACCCATACCCCCTTTACGCTCTGATACAAAATATAAAATTTCTTGCTGTTTGATGCTATCATAACCTACCGCAGGATGTGTCGAAGTGACTCCTTCGGTGTTAATATTATCGGGCAGCTTTATGGCTTCGGCCCATTCGTCATCTCCTAAGTTTTGAGCACTATATATCTGACAAATCATTTTTTCACGACGTGAATCGTAGGTACATTTTGTATGGTACAAAATAGAGCCATCTGAATTTAAATTAGAATTACCAGAATTCTCATATTTCATGTTTAAACTCTTGCTTTTGGATTGCTCAAAGCGCGTATTTCCTCTGTCATTAGCAATCATTATTTTGCCAACTAAGGTTTGTCCCTTACCCACTACTTTACCACGGGTTAGTTCTCTTTCGAAACGCAGTGAAGAATAATAGAGTTTGTTGCCGACCAAATGCGGAGAAAAATCAGAATATTTCGTATTCACTTCGTCACTCATGTGCGTGATTTTGGTCAATAAATCAGGATTCTCAACTAAATCTATTGCCAAATAGCATCCTCTCAACTCGTGTTCTGCTTCTAATTTGAGGTGCGTTAACTCAATTCCTTTTACTGGTTTATCCAAAAACATTTTAAAATACTTGATCGCCTCGTCGTATTTGCCGTTGTGTTTAAGGCAGTAAGCATACCAATAATCTACTTTGGGGTAAATTTCTTCAAATTCTCCTTTAGCTACCTTACCGTAATACTCCTGAGCACGCGTAAAGTTGTAGGTTTTTTTAGAAGATTCAGCGTAATAATACTGATGCATAGCTAATTTGGCACCTCCTAATTTATTTTTTGAAGAAGAAAATACCGCTCGATAAACATCGGCTGCTGTATAATAATCTTTTTCCTTGTATGCTTTTTCTGCTACTGCAGGTGTTTTTTTGTTTTTTTGAGCAAACACAACCTGAACGCATAACATCAAGATAGCAACGGTGAGTATTTTTGAATGAAACTTGTATCGCATGATTTAAAGATTATAAATTGGGATATTTAAAATAAATGGAATCAATAATTTAGATGACTAAATAATCAAATGCAAAGGTAATACAAAAGAAAGAAATAGACTAGCTAATTTTTAATTATAATACATAGGCCGTCTTATTTTTTATAAATCAGTTTAAAATAAAGTATATAGACATGTAGTTTTCAAAATTTCATGCCAATTTTAAATCTATACCATAAAAAAAATAGGCATTCCGCTAATAATCTACCTGCACAAAAACAATTAACACATAGCTAAACAGTGTATTAGCAACATCAATATAAAGAAAAATTGGTAGGATGAATCGATTAAAAATACGATACTATGCATTAAATAATTTTATAAATAAGCAATTTTAGCTACTTTTGGAATCAAATTTAGCAGATTATGAGAATTGATATCATTTCGGCTGTACCACAGCTTTTAGATAGCCCTTTTACCCATTCTATTTTAAAAAGGGCCCAACAAAAACAATTATTTGAGGTGCAAGTGCACGACCTACGTCAATATGGAATTGGCAAACACCATCAAATCGATGATTATCAATTTGGAGGAGGTGCTGGAATGGTTATGATGATAGAACCTATTGCTGCAATCATTGAACAACTAAAATCTGAAAGGCCCTACGACGATATCATTTATATGACCCCTGACGGTGAACGACTGAACCAAGGAATTTGTAATCATTTATCCCTCAAAAAAAATATAATTATTCTTTGTGGACATTATAAAGGGATTGATGAACGTATTCGAGAAATTTACATAACGCGCGAGATTTCAATCGGAGATTATGTACTATCGGGCGGTGAATTGGCTGCAGCAGTTTTGGTCGATGCTTTAGGAAGGTTATTGCCCGGAGTGTTGAACAACGAATCATCTGCCCTATTCGATTCCTTTCAAGACAATTTACTCGCCCCTCCTATCTACACTAGACCCGCTGACTATCAAGGCCATAAAATACCCGAAGTTTTGTTGAGTGGTCATCAAAAGAAAATAGAAGACTGGCGAGACGAACAGTCTCTGTTGAGAACACAGCAACGAAGACCTGATTTACTCGAGGAATAAAATCTCGATTTTTTATGGAGAAAGCAGGAATTATCCAGAAAATTAATTAATATTAACAAGCTTAGCTATCTGTTCTACCTAAACTTATCCACGTACCATGAACGTTGTTACCCTCACTACTGATTTTGGACGTCAAGATTATTATGCTGCTGTACTCAAAGGTAGTATTTTATCAAAAGGGATAGCTGTTTTATTTGCGGATATCAGCCACGAAATTGATAATTTTAATATTGTTCAGGCATCTTTCATCCTTAAAAATGCCTATCAGAGTTTCCCTAAACATACTATTCACCTAATTTCAGTACACAACTTCTATAAAAAAAATCCCCGCTACTTAGCTGTTTATCACAACAATCACTACTTTATCGGGCCTGACAATGGCATATTTTCATTGATGTTTGAAGAACCTCTAAATAATATCTATGAGATTGGGCAATTAACCGAAGCTACGGCAACAGCAGTTAAAACAGTTTATGCAAATGCTGTTGCTTACATTCTAAAGCAACAAACGCTTGAGGGAATAGGTCAGCAAATCAGTACTGTTTTGCAGCGACATTTTCTTAGGCCAATTACCGGCAAAGATCAAATAAGAGGTTCAGTTATTCATATTGATAAATTCAAGAATGTAATTTTAAACATCGATCGCGAAGTGTTTGAACGCATTGGGCAAGGGAGACCCTTTGAATTATATTTCAAGCGTTATGACCCTATTTCAACCATTAGCCAAAACTACGCAGAAGTTCCGGCAGGTGAGGTATTGTGTCTATTCAACGCGGCAGGATTACTCGAGATAGCGGTAAACCTTGATAAAGCTGCAACGCTTTTTGGGCTTGATATGGACGAGGCTGTACAAATAGATTTTATCAACTTATCAGAATAGTGGTCTTTCGCTGATTGATTCTTTGATTAAAAACCGTACTAAGTGGCTGATTAAAAAGGAGAAGCATTTGCTTGAAATAACGCTGCTTATCAAAAACCCTACCAATTCTACATATTTATCAAATTAAATATGTATATTTATTATTAAAGTTGGCAACTTTTCTAACTTTGATCACGTACACCTAATACAGCTATCTAAATCTTTCCTTTCATTAGGATGCTATTGTTACAATCTACCTAAATTTGAATCGATGCTTAAGCAAAACTTATCTCAAAAACAACTGCAAAAACTGTCTCCTCAACAGATTCAGCTAATGAAGTTATTGCAGGTTCCTACTGTAATGTTAGAGCAGCGAATCCAAGAAGAACTTGAGGCCAACCCTGCCCTCGAAGATTCCAAGGAAGATTTGAATAATGAAGAAGAAAACACCGAGGAATTAAGTATTGAAGAAACAGAACCGGTTGAAAACAGCAAAGATGATGATATAAATGAAGAGGCAGAACGACAAGAAGATAATTCGCTCGAAGATTATCTTGAGGATTACATGAACGACGATGAACCCTCTTACAAATATGAAGTTAATAACTACTCGGCAGACGACGAAGATAAAACCATCCCTATAGCCCTTGAAAATTCGTTTCATGAACACATGGAACGGCAACTTGGGCTACTAGACCTTGAAGGCGACGAAGAAAAAATCGCTTTACAAATAATAGGTAGCATCGACGAAGACGGTTATCTGAGAAGAGACCCGATGGCAATTACGGATGATTTAGCTTTTGCCCACAATCTTTTGGTTTCTGAAGAAGCAGTTATATCAGTTTTGGATAGGATTCAAACCTTTGAACCCGCTGGAATCGGCGCCCAAAACTTGCAAGAATGTCTCTTGATTCAACTAAAACGTAAAGTCAATCAAAAAGATTTTGAATCCGAATCAGAAGAAACAATAAAATACCTTAATCTGGCGTCGACAATCATTGAAAGTTATTTTGAAGAGTTTTCTAAAAAACACTATAATAAGCTATTGAGACAATTGTCTTTATATCGAGATGATTTGAGATTAGCAACCGAAGAAATACTCAAACTCAACCCAAAGCCGGGGTCGGTTTATGCACCTTCTTCAAGCCTCAAAAAACAATACATTGTTCCTGACTTTATCATTGAAACCAAATCGGGAGAATTAGAACTTACCTTGAACAATCGTAATGCGCCTGAGTTGCGTGTCAACAATCAATACAAGGAAATGCTTCAGAATTACAATGCCAACAAAAAGAACAAGAAGCAACGAGATGCTGCAATATTTGTGAAGCAAAAAATAGCGGCTGCACGATGGTTTATAGATGCTATCAAACAGCGTCAGGATACCATGATGAAAACAATGTATACCATTATGCAATATCAATACGATTTTTTTCTCACAGGTGATGAGAAACGTCTTCGTCCGATGATTTTAAAAGATATTGCTGAAATTACAGGCCTTGACATCTCTACAATATCTAGGGTAGCGAATAGCAAGTATGTTCAAACCGAGTTTGGCACCAAACGTCTAAAGGATTTCTTTTCGGAGTCTTTACAAACTACTAGCGGAGAAGAAGTCTCTACCCGTGAAGTCAAAAAGATTCTCACAGAGATTATTAGTATGGAAGACAAAAGAAAACCCTATTCGGATGAGAAGCTTAAAAATATGCTACTCCAAAAAGGCTACAATATTGCTAGGCGTACCGTTGCAAAATACCGAGAACAATTAGGAATACCGGTAGCCCGCCTTCGAAAAGAAATTTAGTACTTGATGATACCCCAAAAAAAGCGACCGTAGATTACGGTCGCTTTTTTTTGGTCTATACTAGACCTAGTATACTCCTTAAATTAGCCTATCGTTGGTGCTTTTGCTTGTCTAAATTCTGCTCAAAAAGATTGTTTTGTGTTGCAAGCTTTTCCAAATCAAATACTGTTTTCCAAATTCAGGAAGACCCTCTTCTCCATTGTGTTGATTTACAGATATTTACAAAAAGGAATTTATTTTGCTTGTAGATAGTTAACCTTTTAAACTTTTTTAGATTACGCGGATCAAAACGAACCAAAATGCATTCAATTTTACCAATCCTGTAATCTAAAACCACCACAACTACCTTCCTAATTTAGTGCTGTAATTTGCCCAATGCTAGCACCTACCTTGCTAGTTTTACATTCTTGCGGACGAGTTATAGGCTACTATTCTAACGGTTAGTTGTGTTTATTGGCCAAACTAACCACAAAAACCACAAAAATGACCAAGTTAATCGCTAGCTTTCTGCTGCTCGCATCGCTGTACGTTCAGGCTCAGATGCACAATGGAAAATATGGTAATGAATGGATTCAACACCATCAAAATTATTTCAAATTTAAACTATCTGAAGAGGGATTTTACCGAATCTCTAGATCCGTTCTTGAACGCGACATCCCTTTCTTAGACACGATTAACCCTACACACTTTCAGCTGTTACATCAGGGCAACACGGTCCCTATTTATGTTCATCAGGCACAAGGAATAATAGAGTACATTGATTTTTATGCGCATGTCCATCATGCCGCCCTTGACCGATATCTATACGAAGACACTAGTCATCATTTTAACCCTTCTTACAGCCTCATTTGCGACAGCAGCACCTATTTCATGACCTGGTCTGCTGGCCAAAACAATCATTTCGAAAATAAACCCCTAGATTTTAACCAAATAGAAGCGAATGATACTTTTTTTATGCATCGTACCAAACAGGTTTTTAATCAGCATTGGAATGAGGGTACCCGCTATTATTTGGGCGGAAAATTTCTATCAAAAAGTAGTTTTGAAATGGGAGAAGGATTTGGTAGTGGATTCTCAAATCAACATTCAACCCAACTAAACTGCCCATTTCTAATTTCTAACTCGACCGTAAATGCTACCTTCGAAACCAAGGTTTATAGTTGTGGCCAAACGCATCAAATTCAAGTACAAATCAATAATTATGTACAGCCACTGGCTAGTTTTAATACAGACTCTGTTCTTGCGATACAGCAAACCTTCCCTTCTAGTATTTTAAATGTACAAAACACCCTAAATCTGTCTCGAACTAATAGTAGTAACAACCAATTAAATATCAGTCAGATTTCTATAAATTATCCACGTCAATTTAACTTTGGCGGACAGCATTGCTTTCCATTTAACCTACGGGCTAATCCTCAAAAAAAATTATTGAAAGTTGATAACTTTGATGGTGGCCCTGCTGCTAATAATAATTTATTTTTATACAATTTAACGCAAAAACAACGAACGCCATGTTGGTGGGATGGCCAAACCTTACAAACAGTGTTGTGGCCTAGCAATACAGCTTGTGCAATGGTCTTAGTCAACAGCGATTCAATTCGTAAAATTCAGGTACTTCAGCCGGTCCAATTTCAGAATTATGAACAATCCCGTGGAGAATATCTTATCATTACACACCCTTATTTGATGCAAGATGCGATGGGGAGACATCCAATTTTTGATTATGCAGCCTATCGCAGCTTAGGAGGACATGCCGTTTCGGTACACAATATCATGGAATTGTATGATCAGTTTGCCTACGGTACAGTAGGTCACCCCTTAGCCATCAAAAATTTTGTGGCTTACATACAAGATCAATGGCCAAGCAAACCTCAACATTTATTTTTAATCGGAAAAGGAAGAAAATACCAAACCATTCGGCATAGTGCCACAGAACAACAGCTTGTTCCGAGTTATGGGTATCCTCCATCAGACAACCTTTTGGTAGCCCCAAGACATGAAACAACTCCAAGTATACCAGTAGGACGGTTATCTGTTGTAAGCCCAGAACAGATTTATCAATACCTAGATAAAGTGAAAGCAATCGAAACTACTGCACAGACAAATCCTTCCTTCGACAATCAATCTTGGAGGAAAAACATACTGCATTTAGCAGGGGGTACAAACAGCCAAGAACAAGGTCTTTTTCAGTATTATCTCAACAATATGGCTTCGTTTGCCAAGCATGGAAAACATCCTAAGCAGCTAAGCTCATTTTGCAAAATTCAAGATCAATTTCAAACAGGGGCTACCACCGAAATAATCGACTCCCTAATCAATCATGGCGTTTCTATGATTAGTTTTTTTGGACATGGAAGCAATCAAGGATTTGACTACTACCTCAACAGTCCGGAATACTATTCTAATGTGGGGCGATACCCTCATATTTTAGCAATGGGCTGTCATAATGGTACCCTTTATGAATCTAGCCCTCAAATATCCGAAAAATATGTACTCGCTGAAAACGCTGGAGCCGTTTCTTATTTATCATTTGTTGATGTTGTATTTGCAAATTGTGCGTATTTGTTGGGATTTAACTTTTACAACCTCAGTCAAAATAATTATCCAAATGCAAGTATTGGCAAAATTAGCCAACAAAGCATCGAACAATTAAAAGGCTATCCAGGAGATATTTATGAATTGGCAAGACAGTACTTTGTTTTACACGGCGACCCTGCCCTAAAACTGAACGCCTCCTCTAAGCCTGATTTTGCGCTAGATTCAAAGGGGATACGAACGATACCTGCTTCGATACAAAGTTCGGATCGGATGTTTCAGTTAGAAATCGATGTCTATAATTGGGCCTGTAAAAAAGATACAGTTATTGACCTAGAGATTGTACAAAAGCTACCCACAGGGAAACAAATTAAGCATTACAAACAATGTTTTATTTCTTCTGTACATCAAAGTATACAATTAAACATACCTATCAATGGCTATGCTGCTATTGGATGGCATGAATTTTCGGCACATATTGATTATGAAAATCACATTGATGAAGGTCCTGCAATTTGCGAAACAAACAATCGCATCGAACAATATGCCGTTCATATTGGCCCGGGAACAGCCCTTGCTGCATTTCCGAAAGAATATGCTCTAATTAACGATATCAGGCCTACCCTAGTAGCCGTTCATCCCAATGCAATAGAAATTCAAAAAAATTGGTTTTTGGAACTCGACACCACAGCTAATTTTAATTCTCCATTGCTGAAGCAGCATCAGCTTAGTTCGAGCGGTAATATTTTTGAATGGCAACTTGTAGAAAATTTAAAGGAAGATCAAGTTTATTATTGGAGAGTAAGAACTACTCAGGCCGACCAAAAAGATATTCGTTGGTCAGAAAGTTCATTTATGTATCAATCTAATAAACAAAGCGAAGGCTGGAATCAATCCCATTTTCAGCAATATCAAAACAACCAATTCCAACAATTAATTCCACCGACACATACGGGAGGAGCTTTAGAATTTGAAAAAAGCTGTGGAGAAATTGCTGTTCAATGTGGTTACATCCGTCCATCCTTTCCAGACAATGCTTTTCAACTATTGTACAACGGCAGTATCGTAGACAAATGTAAGTGTCCTGACAAAAATGGTATTTATGTCGCTGTTTTTAATCCAACAACCGAAAGCTTTTGGACACTAGCTGCTGGAAACAATAATTTTGGCGCGTTAAATTGTGATGCTTCAGGACGTACCGCCTACTCTTTTTTATTTGAAAATTTTCATTCAACCGGCCGGCAAAATCTTTCTAATTTTATCCGTAATGTTATCCCCAATAATCATTTGGTATTTATGTACACCCTAAATAATGGCTATGGGAACAACTTAGCCCCTGAATTGGTATCCTATCTCAAACAAATAGGGGCTCTTCAAATTGACTCATTTATACAAAACCCCTCTATGCCCTATGCCCTTAGTTTTTTTAAAAACACCCAACATGCTCAACTCAAAGAACAAATAGGCAGTCATCAATCAAGTATTCTTAAAATAAATAATACTTTTGGCAAAACCTGGCACGAAGGTAGTATGCGAAGCCCTTTGATTGGTCCTGCAAAAAACTGGAAGGGCCTAGAATTTGCTTTTGATAATGTAGAAGGGAATCAGGCCGATTCTGTTACAGTACAAATATGGGGTCTTGATCATCAAGGAACACAGCAACTCCTAATGGTACAAAGTACAGCAGCCTACGTGGATATCAGCCATATTGACGCACAACAATATCCTTTTATTTATTTGGTATTTATAAATCAAGACCCACTTTTCCGAACAGCTTCTAAGCTACAATACTGGCGTGTTTATGCTCAATTAATTCATGATTTAGCCTTGTCGGTTCGCAAGACCAACAACATACACACCGACAGTGCATCAGCTGCAAATGGACTCGAATTGATGATACATATCGAAAACAACAGTCCTGATGACATCTTAGAACAATCCGTTTTTATTTATATAAATCGTACAGATAGTATTGAAATCGCTCCTTTATCAATCCCTGCATTTGAATCGATTGACATCCCTCTAAATATTCCATTAAATGGCTTAGAAGGTATTCAAAAACTTGTTTTGGAACTTAGTCCTATACAAGAAGAATCCTATTTAATCAATAATTGGGGATGGATGAATATTGATGTATTTAGAGAAGAATTATTCGATGGACTAGCAGAACAAAGTAGCGAACTAAATAAGCTAAGCGTTTATCCCAATCCATTTATTGAATCGACTACAATAAACCTAGAACTCGATGCGGAGATTGGCGATTTTGATGCTTTAATATTTGACAATAATGGGCGCATAGTCAGGCGTCTGCATCAATTAAATCAAGGAATGAATCAAATACAATGGGACGGCAAATCAATGAGTGGTGCAGCATTAGCATCCGGCAGCTATTATGTACAAATATTAGCCAAAAAGCCGATATCAGAACAAATGAGCGCTATACCCATTTTAAAATTAATAAAACAATAGTTGTTTGACTGTTCTGAAAATATTGATAAATATTTGTTGTTGTGATATGTAGAAAAAATATATTTTTTTTGTAGTTTGGTCTATCCTATTCTAATAAGAAACTATTTTTATCTGGTCATCAAAAACAAATCAAACATGCTAAAGCAAGTTAAGGATTTACTACTCAAAATTCCACTATATAGCCCTCAAAAAGTAGAGCACGATGATCATGCTAGATTATTCAGGCTAAAGTTCTTCAAGGGTAATTTTGACTGTTATTGCGCCGACTGTGGTGCTAAAAGCACTTTTAAAGGCATTTCTGAAGGATTATCTGTCAAAGGATACAAAGTCCCTGATTTCAACAACTTCAAAACCCGTTTTCTAACGGATTATGACGTGATCAAAAACCAACTTCTAGAACAAATCTATGTTGTAGAAGCCGAATGTACAGCCAAGAGTAGCCATAGAAAAGCTGCTTTTGTCTTTAAAGTTGCGACCAATTACATCGAAAAGATTGGACAATACCCGGCGCCCGATGTACTCGCTGAAAACACAACTGAATCGGAAGAGGAAGCGGAAGAACTACCTTTCGAAAGCAGCCATGAATTGTTCAGAATGCTTGACACAGCTGTCGAGCAAATGGGCTTATCCTCCTTTATGTATGTCGAACCTACCGTAAGACAAGAAATAGAAGACTCCTTGGCTTCCTTGGCGGATTTTTTCTTTCATCAAAACCACCCTAACATTGACAATTGGAATCAGGAAGCATATGATGTGGCCGATAACGCAGCTAAAGTACAGTTGCTGAAACAACACTTTGGCTCATTTGAGGCTGAACAAAAAGCTTTACTAGAAGTTTTCAAACAAGGTATTTATCCCTTATCCGATAAAGCCTGCAAAGACAGTTTACCCCTGACAGAAATCGGTTTAAACCTATTGCTCAAGCCATCACATGAAGAGACTGAATTAAGCCCCCCCCTGACTACTTTAGATGAAGAGGAGGTGGCAAATCATGCTATAGAGGCTACAGATTTGCCAACAGAAATCATTGAATCAGCAGCAGAGGACAGTCAAGATAATGTGGGCGAGGACGATGATTTGGACCTAGACCTAGACGAAGATAGCAAGGATGCTGCTGCAATAGATAATCAAGAAGAAGAGGAAGAAGATGATGATTTCGACTTTGACCTAGACGAAGACAGCAAGGATGATGCTGCAATAGATAATCAAGAAGAAGAAGAAGAAGAAGAAGATGACGACGAGGAGGATGATTTCGACTTTGACGACGATGATTTTGATTTTTAATCCCTTTGAAACATTCTTAGAAAAAGAGCCCCTAAAGGTCTCTTTTTCTAGGCTTATCATTGCTAATGTTAATATGTACAAGGTCGTGAAGCCCCTTTATAAAGCTTATCTCAAAAAAATAGCAAGATTGATAGGAATACTTTTGAAGTTTTATAATTTTGCCCCTTCTACTAAAACTATTCTATGTTAAGAACATTGCTTTTTTATCTATTGTTAGTGCTAATACCACTAACTTCTACTCGGGCAATCGAAAGCTTGTCTATTGTCGCAGACTCTACTACCCTATCCAATCCTATCTCAAAAGCAGCAATCGATGATTGTATCCAATTATTAGGACAAACATTTAGCTGCCCTACTGCAATCAATAATCCACTAGCGGAGATATTATTAATTTTACCCAAAATCGACAATGATGAAAAAACGCCGATTACTAGTTGGCAAGATTCTATTCATTTATTAAAATATCCAAATCATCACTATCGGTGGGTATCCCGTCGAAACGCGCAACAAATACACCTTAATTTACATGCTTCTTGTGCACAAGCTGTCAGCTTTGCTTTGTACGGCTTGCTGCAAGAACAACTTTGGTTGGCTTTTTATCATCCTAGACAAAGTTATATCCCTAAATTAGATTACTGGCCCCTAACAGAACAATTTGAATGGTCAGCTCGACCTAGATTTCAAAAAAAAGGCTTTCACTTACATACCATGCATCCCTTAGAACTGACCGAACCTTTATTAAACCCTGCTTGCAAACAAGGTCCGGAATTGGTGAAGGAATACATCGACTGGCTGGCTAGAAATCAACAAAATTATTTCGAATTCAACCTACTAGAAACCGATAGTTTAGAAAAATGGGTTGCGTATATAAGTCCTCTTGTCGATTATGCACACAGCCGTGGAATTATGATGGGCCTCGACCTTTCGCTACACATGACACAACAGAAAGCCTTCAAGCTGTACCATAAATTCCCTATATCTTTGCTAAGCCCCAAACAACAAATAAAAAAAAATCTAGCTATACTCTTTGAGGCAGATTGGGACCTGATCGCTATGGAAAGTTCATCGACCGAATTCACCAAAGGAGATGCAGCGCAAATCAATGAATTACAACTTTTTATTACCGACCTCGTTAGTCATCAATACAAGGCTAAATTAGCAGGTCGTGAACATGTAGTACGTGCTGAAAAGATGTTGGGAAAAGCGACCAAAAAAACCTCAGAACCTCAGCTACAACAAGCACTCGATGCAAAAAGAGGATTATTTGTTCATACCGTTATGTTTTATGGCCTAAAAGACAAGCTTGCCCCTGTCTACGAGAACGAAAATTTGTTGCACATGCTTGATATTCTTAAAAAGCAGCAGCAACACCGAGAGGTATGGTATTATCCCGAATCTGCTTATTGGATAAGTTTCGATAATTCAGTCCCTATGTTTTTGATGCCATATTTACAAACTAGACTAGAAGACATTTTATTGATGGATTCTCTGAACGTCGAAGGACACCTTACCTTTAGTTCGGGTTGGGAATGGGGCTATTGGTTGATAGATTGGAGTATTGCGCGCTGGTCTTGGGAACATCAATTTAATGGTAAAATAATCGCTAATAGAGCAACTCAGTTTTTGAGTGACTTGCTACCGCAAGCATCTTTGATAAAAAACCTAAACGAGCTACAAAAACTTCAACAAGATTATATTAAAGACCAACAACTGATTCGTTATTTGGTAGCACAAACGGTTACGGATGAATTGCCCGAACCGCTCAATTTAGAATTGCATCCACGTCCAAAACAGTCATACAAATGGCTTAGCACCAAAGCCAATAAGGATGATTTATTGATATTAGAACAGCAAGCTATTCAACCACTAGAACAGTTTGCCCTAGAGAGTACGCGTTTGATTAAAAATCTAAAAAACGAAAAAAAACAAGTTGACGAAAGTAGAATTGCTGTATTGGATGAATTGATTATTGCACTTGAGGTAACTCAACTCAGGGCTGCCCACAAAGCGGCGAGTTTGCGTTTATTATCTGCCAAACGACGTCAAAAATTAGACCCTAAAAACACAAATACAAGTGCACAACTGTCAGAAAAATGTATAAAAATACGAGAACAAGCACAAGCTTTAGTGACCAAACAGGAAAAATCCTACCGCTATCCTCTCGAATGGATAGCCCGCGAACAACAGGGTAAAGGGAGTACTTGCTATGATTTTGGCTATCTTTATCCCGTTAGCACACTACATTTTTGGTCTCGTGAAGAACAACAGATTCTTCAGAATAAATTTGGCCCCTTTTTTATGTCGATTTGGGATGTGCCTAGAATTATTGGCATTATAGACTGATGTTTATAGAAATCGATTTTTTTTAGTAAATTAGCAATCATCAATCAATCTAAATAATAAAAATGGAAACTAAAAAATTGAATGTGCCCATCATGGCCGATTTGCACGCCGAGGGAAAGAAGCCTGATGTATTATTTTGGGTAGGTTGTGCTGGAAGTTTTGATCAGCGCGCCCAAAAAATAACAGTAGCCTTTTGCAAAATTTTGAACGCACTCAATATCAACTTTGCTGTTTTGGGTAAAGAAGAATCTTGTACCGGAGACCCTGCTAGAAGGGCGGGTAATGAGTTTATTTTTCAGATGAAAGCACAGGAAAACATCATGACCCTCAACAGTTATGAAGTGGGTACTATCGTTACTACTTGTCCGCATTGTTTTAATATCCTAAAGAATGAATATCCTAAAATTGGATTGTACGAAGCCGAAGTTTTGCACCACGCACAATATTTACAACAACTTATCGATAGCGGTCAGTTAAAGGTAGACGGTGGTGCCTTTAAGGGCAAAACCATTACATACCACGATTCTTGCTATTTAGGAAGGGCCAACGATATTTATGAAGCCCCGCGTAATTTATTAAAGGAATTGGATGCCTCTCTTAACGAAATGGCAGAAAACAAAAGTAGAGGCTTGTGCTGTGGGGCTGGTGGGGCACAAATGTTTAAAGAAGATGAAAAAGGTGACAAACGTATCAACACTGCCCGTACTGAACAAATTTTGGATACAAATGCCAATGTTGTTGCTGCTAATTGTCCTTTTTGTATTACCATGTTACAGGATGGTATCAAAGAAAAAGAAAAACAAGATAGTATCATGGTCCTTGATTTATCCGAATTAATTGTACAATCCAATCAATATTAACATGCAGCTTTTCGAACAAATGCCCGACCATTCCAGGGTTTGGATATATCAAAGCGACCGCGTTTTGACCGATGCAGAAACATTGCTTATCAAACAAAAGTTGCGAGATTTTATACAAAGCTGGAAAAGCCATCAAAAATCGTTGAATGCACATGCTAATATAATGTATCAACAGTTTATACTCTTGGCTGTCGACGAACAATATGAAGCACCGAGTGGTTGTTCAATAGACAGTTCAGTTGCCTTTCTCAAAAATCTAGAACAAGAATTCAACATCAATCTTTTTGACCGTCTAAAGTTTGCCTGGAAAGCAGACGACCATCAAATACGCTGTTCCACACGTAGCGAGTTTGCAACATTGTACGCCGCAGGGAAAATCAACGACCAAACCATCGTTTTTAATAATTTGGTCCAAACCAAAAAGGAATTGCTGCAAAAATGGGAAGTTGAACTAGCCCTAAGTTGGCATGCTAAGATGGTCTAACGTCAAAAATTACCTTAAATGTCGAGATTTGAGGCTTTTTTTTTGAAGTATATTTTTGATGTTTTTGCATTAACTTTTGGTAGTAGCCAAATCACATATGCATTTTTTTTAATATTTTTTTTATCACAAATGTTATAAAAATAGATTTTTTTATTAGATTTGGACCAATCATTATGTTTGTTACCAATAGATTATAGATTCTACGAACCATAAATCATTATTTTTAATCTGTCACAATCCCCCAGCTTCTTCCCACCTTTGCGGTAACTTTTTCCCAAGCCGCGCATTAACAAATATGAGCAAATTATTACTAACCCAAAGTACTTACACGAGTACTTTACTAACTATTTTATCCTATGCCACTTATCAAAACTATTGCCTCAGCCAAAAAGAAAAAAGGGACCTATACTATCACTGTACCGGTAGGTAACCCTAACAACAGCGAGGTCAATACCGTAGACGTATCAATCAACGACGAAGGCCAACCTACAGCGACGCCGAATCCAGTTATCCTGACCTTTGATTCCACATCGGGAGAGGACCGTATTTTTAAGGGTACTTTTAATTTTAGCGAAAATGCTGTCGGCCTTCAATACCCGATGACCGCCACGATGAAAGACGCCGCAAACGAACAAATAGCTCGTAAGAAAACTCAAGAAGTAACTATTCAAGCAGCGAAGGTACCGACAGAGGCCTAATAATACTGTTTAAATAGCCTTGAATAGCCTACCCTAAACCCCCAAAAAGCTACCTCCGAAGTCTTGGAGGTGGCTTTTTTGACAAAACAGAGTCAAAGCCTTGCTGCCTATTCTACCAAACAGCATTCAAGTACAACACTATGCCTAAACTGTTTTTTATATTTTTGCTACTGCTAGGTTCTTTTGTATGTTGTGCCTTTCAGCAGCCTACAAACACCGACAGCGCGCGGCTACAAGCCTTTGAAGAACAAAAAAAAGCAGCCGAAGCGCAATTTTATGCGGGGAATAGCAAAGCCGCCCTTGCTAGCTATGCAAACTTGCAAAAAGCTTACCGAAAGGCCGGTTATGCACAACAAGCCCTGCAAATCTATCAGGATATCTTTGCTGTAATTGTACAAGAAGAAGGCCCTAGCCTGTCAAGCAAATTAGCGCAGCTAAGTGGCTACCGAACACAAGAATCGTCCGAAGATATAGAAGGACTCTACGAAGGGGCCCTTGCCTATGCCTACGGGCATGCGGCGGTTGATGATTCGATGCAACTACATTACGGCCGGGCTATCCGTATCTTTGAAGCACAGCAACAACCCAAATTTGCCCTGACCCTCAACCTCTACCTAGCCTACGACCGCTACAACCAAGAAAAATTGTTTGAGGCGCAGCAATACATTGAAGAGGCGGCAGCCTTTCTAAAAGCCTGCAAACAAAATGGGCATACTGTAGAAGAAGAAATACTTATAATATACAATTTACAGACCGTCGTCTACACCGATTTAAGCCTTTACCCACAGGCTATCAAAACGAGCCTGAAACGTATCGATTTGTTATTAAACGCACAATCGACCCTTGAATTAGCCTATGAATACAATAACCTAGCCACCACCTACAGCTGTATCGACGATTATTCGAATGCCCTGCGTTATTATCAAAAAGCTCTGCAAATGACGGCAGCCGACAAAACCCTTCAGGCTAGAATCACCTACAATATGGGCAGCAACCTGATGGAATTGCAGCAACGCGACTCAGCCCTTATTTATTTCAGAAAATCATTGGGATTGCTGCAAGAATGTGCAGCAAGCGATGATATTAAAATTGATTTAATCAATAATTATCAAAATATCATTGATTGTTTTTTGAGTCAAGACCAATTGGATTCAGCCCTGCTATACAGTCGACGCTGTGCCCAAATCAATTCCAATTTTGACTACCGTGCCGGCTTTACAGACCAATGTTTTGCCGAAATATACCTTCAGCAAGACAACTTCATTTTGGCCGAAAAATCTATTCAACAATCCCTCAATCGTTTGCAGCAAACCTATGGGCCAAAAAGCGAATACATGGCCGGTGCCTACACTATATACAGCAATATTACACAAAAGAAAAAACAATATCGCCGGGCATTAGGCTATTTGCAACAGGCCCTTGCTTCGATTAGTATCAATTTTGACGACCCTAAAGGCTTTTCCAACCCACTACTTAGCAATGTTCAAGACAAAGGCAAGTTGATTGAACTGCTACAAAAAAAATTGGCCCTTATGCAAACCTTGTATCAAAAAGACATTACCCTTATCGAAGGCCGGCAACTATATAAATGTGCACAACTTGCTACTGAGGCCTTGACCGAACACAACCGAAGTATGAAAAACGAAGGGTCCAAAATCAACTTACTCAACAAAACTTCTTTGTCCTTGTACGAAAAAGCGATCGCTACGGCCGTTGAACTGTTCGAAACTACCCTCGATTCCTTTTACTTAGACGCAGCTTTCCGATTTTCTGAACAAAGCAAATCCATGTTGATGGCAGATACCTGGCACGAATCAGATGCTAAAAGTAAAGTCATCCCTCAACATTTACAAAAAAAAGAAAAAAAGTTACGCACGCAGCTAATGCACTTCGAAAAATTGCGTTTTGAAGCTATTCGAGATTCTAATATAGTTGCAGCCAAACAACTCGATGAACGCTGTTTTGGTTTAAAACATCAACTCGACGAACTCATCCATTTATTTGAAAGTAGTTACCCTCAATATTATGCTATTAAGTACAGTAGAGAAACCACCGGAATGCGTGCTATACAAAATTCCATACCATCAGACGCCCAAGTTATCGAGTTTTTTGAAGGACAAGAAAAATTATATATTTTTGGTATCAATCGACAATCAATTGAACTAAAACACATAGCTTTAAATGCTGATTATCAATTACAAATCGATCGTTTCCAACAGGCGGTCACCGATATTCGTTCGGTAAACGAAAGTCCGGCTGAAATGCATTATAAATTATCGACGACCGGTTATTCTTTATACAAAATATTACTTGAGGATATTTTACGTTCGGATAGAAAAAAACTCATCATTATCCCAGATGGTCGCCTTAATCTTATTCCTTTTGAAGCTTTAATTAATCAAGAAATAAGTCCAGTACCGCAGAATAGCAAAACCATCAACTTTGGACAACTTCCCTACCTACTTAAAGAGTATACGATAAGTTATAATTATTCTGCCGCGTTGTTGTATGCGCAACTATACCAAAAACCATCTAACAAAAACCTCGAAGTGCTTGCTTTGGCTCCCGGCTATAGTTTGTATGTAAGCAGTGCTTTCAGAAACGGAAATGTGGTTCGAGAAGATTTGGCAAGTTTGCCGGGCGCTATCCGCGAAGTCGAATTCTTACAAAATCATTTTGCGGGCAGTTACCTATACAAAGAAGCTGCAAACGAAGCCGCCTTCAAAAAAGAGGCACCAAAGTTTAATGTCTTACACCTAGCCATGCATGGTTTGGTCAACAACGAATACCCTAAATTTTCGAGTTTAGTGATGGATAAGGCCCCTTCTTCTTCGGAGGATGATATATTGTATGCCTATGAAATTCAAAATATGCAACTCAACCCTGATTTAGTAGTCTTGTCAGCGTGTGAAACAGGGGTCGGTAAATTTCAACAGGGTGAAGGTGTTTTGAGTATTGGACGTGGCTTTATGTATGCGGGCACCCCTAGTTTGGTCATGACTTTATGGAGTTTAAATGATTATTCTGGTTCTCAAATTATTGAAAATTATTACCAAGCTTTAAACAAGGGCATGGATAAAGACGAAGCAATGAAATGGGCCAAATTGGAATATCTAGAAGAAAATGACGACCTACTCTCTCATCCTGCTTTGTGGGCCTGCTACATACAAATGGGAAATACCGAACCCCTATCCATAAAAACAAAAACATTTTTTGGTACGTTGCTGGAATATTGGGGCTTAATATTAGCAGGAATTTGTTTATCTTTAGGCTCGGTCTATTATTTTCATTCAAGTCGCAAACAAGCATGAAAGAATACTACATTCTGCACAAACCTTACGGAATGCTTTCACAATTCAGCAAAGAACTAGAACAACATCAAAGTTTGGCCGATTTGAATTTACCTTTCAAAAAAGACATCTATCCGGTAGGAAGGTTAGACAAAGATTCGGAGGGTTTGTTGATTTTAAGCAATGACAAAGCGCTGACCGACAAACTGCTTAACCCACTGCATCAACATCAGCGAAGTTATTGGGTGCAGGTAGAAGGCATTCCCACCGTACAGGCCTTGCAAATGTTACAAACGGACCTACAAATAAAAATAAAAAAGAAAATACATCAATGCCTGCCCGCTGATGCCTTTATATTGGAAAATGCCCCTTTAGCAGCCCGCAATCCGCCGATTCGATTTCGAAAAAACATAGCAACTACCTGGCTGAGTATAACCTTGACCGAAGGCAAAAACAGGCAAGTCCGTAGAATGACCGCCAAAATAGGTTATCCTACATTGCGTTTGGTCCGACATCGGATAGAAGACCTGCATATAGAAGATTTAGCGCCTGCAGCTGTTCGAAGCATCCGTAAAGAGATTATCTATCGCTTGTTAAAGCTGCACAAAATCAGCTAATGCCCCCATTTTATCTACCACTATTCTACCTTTTTCGTTCCGTTTTACAGTACAGGCTTCGATTTCGGGTGCATGTTCAAAAAATAAAATGTGCTTTTCCTCGACAGCCTTATTCAAAAACCATTCTTTTTCGAGGAGTGTTTGTAGTGGGCGAATATCATATCCCATCACATAAGGCATCGAAACATGCGAAGGAGAGGGCAATAGATCGGCACAATATATAATAGTTTGGCCTTGATACTTGATTTTAGGTGTCATCAGGGCTTCAGTATGTCCGTAAGCATAGCCTATATCGATACCATCTATCCACGATAAGGTATGATTATAAGGCAATACATCCAACATGTGCAAAACACCCGCCTCCTGCAAGGGCACAAAATTCTCTTTGAGAAAAGAAGCTTTTTCGCGCGCATTTGGCCTAAAGGCCCAGTCGTAATGCGCTTGATTAGACCAATATTTCGCATTGCTGAAGAAGGGTAATAGCTGTTCGTTGTTTGCACGAATAACAGCACCGCCAACATGGTCAAAATGTAAATGTGTCAGCACAACATCGGTAATATCATCTGGTTGCAGTCCTATCTTAGCCAAACTTGAAGCTAAAGAATCGTTGCCATGCGGATGAAAATGCGAAAAGAATTTTTCGGATTGCTTATTGCCAATCCCCGTATCAATCAAAATTTTACGGTTATCTATTTCTACAAGCAAACAACGCATAGCCCAAGTACACAGATTGTTTTCATCCGGTGTTTCGAGTTTTGACCATAATTTTTTGGGAACAACACCAAACATTGCCCCACCATCCAACTTAAAATAACCTGTATCTATTACTGATAACTTCACCCTTATTTATTTTTAAAACATGATTTAATGGCCAAAACCTATTGTACTGTTACCCCCTTTTAGTTCGCTGTCTATAGCAGCCATTCGAATTGCTGTTACTGCAGCCTCTACCCCTTTATTACCATACTTGCCACCGGCCCGGTCAAGTGCCTGTTGCATGGTATTAGGCGTTAAAACTCCAAATATAAACGGCTTAGCAGAAGCTAGAGCCATGTTTTGTAGCGATTGTGCCACCGACATATTTATATATTCATTATGACTTGTCTCTCCCTTGATGACACAGCCTATGCATATTGTAACGTCAATGGTTTTATTTTTGGCCAAAATTCTTGCTCCTTGTGGTAGTTCGAACGTACCAGGAACCTGAACAGTATGAATATTATCTTTATTTGCTCCGTGTTTTAGAAGCGTATCGTAGCATCCTTCATACAAGGCGTGGGTAATTTTTTCGTTCCAATCGGATACAACAATCCCAAAACTAAACTTGCTAATATCCGGTAAATTTGTTTCGTCGTATTGTGACAAATTTTTGTCTTTACTACTCATCGCTTTTTTTTTAAGTTTATTTATTAAAAAAAGAGGCAAGATTACGTTTACGTCCTCTTGCCTCTGCTCTTATGTATTGTGAAAGTTTCGATTATTTCAAACGAATCAAATCTTTATCTGCTCCAATTTTTTCACCAATTTGGATGTCTAAATCCATGATTTGTTCCAATAAAACGACAGCATCTGTGTTTTTTTGTTGATGCTCTAGCAATCTAGAAGCTTTATGCATAGCATAGATTTTGAGGGTTGCATTATCGGTATTCGATATTGCGTCTTTGTAATACCCTAATGCATTGTCAAAATCACCCAATTCAGAGGCTGCATCACCCATCAAACTGTAGGCTTGTGTCTGCAATAATTCCTCACCGCTAAACTCTTTTAGAAACGATAAAGCTACTTCAGGGTTACCTAGATTTAGTGTGGCTATTCCTGCATAATAATGTGCTAGATTAGCCGCAGGTGTACCAGAATACTGCTCGATTATACCGGTATACCCCAAGAAGTTACCCGCTTGCCCAGCAACATTTTTTCCGTTAAGGGCTAGGCCAAAAGAATCTTTGTCCATAAAGATATTAGCACGGTATAATTCTACTTGAGCTTCTGATTTTTTGGGTCCAAGAAGAATTTTATAATAATAATACAAGCCTCCGCATACAATAAAAAGGCCTAATAAACCGCCTAGAACTATATATTTGTATTGTTCTACAAAACTATTGGCTTTGTCTTTTAGATCATCAGGTGACATGTCCTGAATTTCAACATAATTTTCGTTTGCCATAAACTTGACTAATTATTGATGTCTGAACTTCAAAAGAAAGGAATTGAAGTATAAAAATTAACTAAATATTGCGTGCAAAGATAAACAAAGTTTTGAGCTATCAACAGAAAAACATCAATAAATTTACAAAAAATGAAATAGTGGTTTAATCCTCCTCGTTTAGACTAAATTCACTGACCTTAAGTACTGCTATTTTTTGTTTTACAAAATCAGATAATTTAAATTTAAATTGCTTTTCGAAGAGACTTTGTAAGTCTTTTTGAGCGGCAAAACATGCCAGAAGAAAATAATTGTCGATTAAATCTTCTATCCTTTCAGGTCTATCCATATAGTCGAATGCTGTGAACATGCGTTGGTAGGCTTTATTTTTACCGAAATTTTGAAATATATAATGAAATATTGACGGCAATAGTAGCTGTGCCTCTGCCAAAACCGCTTGATGCTGAATATCAAAAGCAAGTTGAAAGCTATGCTTTTTTTGACGGAGATAATCGCCTAGGTATTGGATAGCTGAGGATTGTAGTTGTCGACCATTTTGTTGGTCGATGGGCAAATTGGTCGTCGGAAATAAATAGCTACTATTAAGCTGTAGATAAAGGTTCATCCACAACTGTTTACTTGCCTGCTGTTGATCCCCTCTTAAGCTAAGCAAGGGATGATGTTGTCCCCTGATAGTAGCCATCGCTAAAAATAAACTATCGGGAAGAACAAAAGGATTTTCCTGCATTAATTGTTGCTGTAAGTAATTAATTGGAAATAATGTCTCAGAAAGAAGCAGTCCTCCACTAGAATCTACACACAAGGAACGACATACTGAATCCTTACTAATACGAATCAGGTAGCGGCCTTTGAAATAATGCTTGGTCGAAGCAGAAGCAACCACTGTGGGGTGGCGGTGCTGCATACTGTCCCAACAGGCATCTAAAAGAGCCAGAAAAACATACATTGCCTCTTTTTGATCCTCTAAATGCTGCGTTTGAACCGCTATTTTTTGGCCCAACCAAATTGTAGTATTTTCAGTTGTATCGATTGAATGTTGCATCAAAGAATCTGAAAAAAGTACAAATTTAGGGTCAAGTGTATAAAGTAATGCTCCGCCTATTTCTTGAACACGAAGATAAGACGGAGTATGTTGCTGAAGAAGACCACTCGACTGTTGCTCAAAATCATCAAGATTAGGCAACTTGATAGCTACTTCTGAAATTATTTTTTGGCTACTCAAATCGATGTTGATGTACTTTCCCTTAGAAACTAAAACCCCGATATTATTTATTTGAAAGGCGGCTTCAATCTCCCATTGATCATCGCCAGGCCATTTTAGTGTATTCAACGGTTTGGCAGTGTATTTCTTATACTTTTCTGTAGTATAATCAACCAAGCTATAATCTGTATTTGAAAATAAAAGGGATTGATTTTGACGAATGCATAATCCAGCCTTAGGAGACTCTTTAACTGTGTTCCATGGGCTATCGTTAAAGGCTGTTGGGTAGGGGTTCAAAAAACAGCGCTTGTTTGGATCGAACAACATAAAGTACCCCTTTGAAAAAAACAAAACCGTATCTTCCGAAATGGTTACAGCCGCCTCAAGATTCGTAAAGGGCATACCTGGAAACTGTTCGTGGATGGGCCTAGCAGCTTCAAGCTTAAAATGTATCCAGTCTACCCTAAGCACTTTATCATCTTTGAAAAAGTACACCAAACTATCCCCAACCGAAAATGCAGCGTCTATCTTTTTGGAGGAAGACTGCGCCTGCATAAAAAAGCAATTGAATACTAAAATCGTGCTCAATAAATGTTTCATAAATTCACTTTCTAGCTATCTTCAGACATTCAGTTAATCCGAGACGGGTGGACATTGTTACAGCTTTACAGCGCTTTATTCTGTTTTAATTTTTAAGATAAAGTCCCCCGAATCAAGACCCTCTGCCCCTGCAACGCCTATTACAACTCGATAGGGGTTGTTGACAGCATTAAGCCGAATAGTACGCGTATGATCCTGCGTTTTACCGCGTTTGGGATAATCCCATTTATGTTCTGCCTCACAGCTAACACAACTGCTCAAAGAGGGAGGAAAAGCACTACTATTCTTGGCATCCATATAGGCATAGATACTCATATTGGCATTTTTGTCGGAAGGCACTACAGTAACTTCCATACTTGACCGCGAAGGGATTTCGGCAACATATAAAACATGATTACCCGTAAATTTGGCATTTTGAGTGGCCGGAAAACAAGCTGTAGAACTACGAGAAGCCCAAGACAAATCATGTACCTTAACACCATCTGCCAAGCTCCCTTTGTAAGATTTAGTGACTCCTTTTAAAGCGTCTGCACGATAAATCTTGAGCTTGGCTTGCGGTAGACTACTGATATTCCCCTTGCTTTTGGTATTTATTTTAATAATAAAATCACCACTTGTCAAACCATTAGCACCTGCTACCCCTACAACCACCCGATAGGGGTTTTTGACAGAACTGAGTTGGATACTTCTAGTATGATCTTGAGTTTTACCACGTTTGGGGTAATCCCATTTATGTTCTGCCTCACAGCTAACACAACTACTCAAATTTGGAACCATAACATCACTATTTGGATTCGTCATATAGGCATAAATACTCATATTTGCATTTTTATCGGAAGGCACCACCGTAATATCCATGTTAGAATAGGCCGGAATTTCGGTCAAGTATATGATATGATTGCCTGTAAATTTAGCATTTTGAGTAGCCGGAAAACAAGCCGTAGAACTACGAGACGCCCAAGACAAATCGTGCACCTTAACACCGTCTTCCAAGCTACCTTTGTAGGATTTCGTTTCGTTTGGTACAGCTCCAGCTCGGTATACTTTTAACTTTTCCTGTTCTTCATTGCTCTGCACACGGGAAACTGTTTTAATTTTTAGCTTAAATTTACCTTTTGCCAAACGTTCAGCTCCGGCAACGCCAACAACAATACGATATGGATTTTTGATAGCGTTGAGCCTAACCGTTCTAGTGTGGTCCTGACTGCGTCCTCGTTTGGGGTAATCCCATTTATGTTCTGCTTCACAACTGACGCATCGGCTCAATTCAGGCACCATAGACGTATTCTGCAGGCCAGTCTGATAAGCATAGATACTCATATTAGCATTTTCATCTTCTGGAATTACCGTAATTTCCATTTCTGAATAAGCAGGTATTTCACTAACATACAAGATATGATTACCGTTAAACTTGGTATTTTGAGTAGCGGGAAAACAGGCCACAGAACTTGAGGATGCCCAAGATAAATCCTGTACTTGTACCCCATCCTTTAAATCGCCTAAATAAATTTTGGTATTATTGGCTTCAGATGGAGCGCTGTATATCTTCATTTTTTCTTGAGGAAGCGCATTTTTATCTTTTGAAATCAGTTTTATTTTAACCGTATAAGCACATTTTGTTAAACCATTTGCCGCAGAAACACCCAAAATAACATTGTAACTATTTTGGAAAGCATTAAAACGTATGGATCTTCTGTAATCTTGTTGTTGTCCTGATTTAGGACGATCCCACTTATAATCCGCTTCGCAGCTAGTGCAAGTGTTTAATTGGGGTACTACCGGATAATTATTGCGCCCTACCTGATAGCCATATATCGAAAAATCGGCTCGGTGATTGTTGGGTTCGACGGTGATAATTACCTCAGAATAAGCCGGCATTACAAATCCATGTAACACATGATTGCCGTCAAATTTTTCATTTTGAGTGGCCGGAAAACAAGCGACGGTACTTTTAGAAGCCCAATCAAGGTTCGTCATTTTTCGTCCATCTTCCAAATCTCCTTCATAAATTGTTGTGCCATTTGATTGTAATTCAATTTCGTTAATTACAATCGGAAATTGTGCCATCAAATAAGTTGACATTAGAATAATGCATTGAATGAAGAATAAGCGCAAAGACATATTTAATTAGTTTTAATAAATTTGGGAAAAACATTGAATCAGTAAATATACTAAATTTCTTGCCAAGAATCTTTTGAAAACCCAAAAGAGCCTCGATTAGGAAGATTTAAATCAGGATAATTTATTTTAGATAAAAATAAACCTTCTGCCGGTGCCGGCTTAATTAAAGAGGGGCGCGCACCACTGATGAGGCAATTTTCAAATTCTGCAATACTGAAACGACCACAGCCAATATCCATTAATTTTTGAACAATTATACGTATTTGCCCGCGCAAAAACCGATTGGCTGTAATCGAAAAACGAAGACTTTGTTGCTGTGGCTGAACGTGCAAAGAAGTAGCACTTACCTTGCAAATAGTAGTATTATGCAAATCAGGCTGTTTGCAAAAAGCACGATAATCTTGGTATTTTGGCAAAAGGTCAGCGGCTTTCTTCATGCTTTCGAAACAAAAAGAACGTCCTAAACTAATGGCTGAATAGTTTTTGAGAAAGGGTTGCTTTCGCAAGCTGATATAATATTCGTATGACCGAGCTACGGCACTAAAACGTGCATGAAGCTGCTGCGTCACCTGCAAAATATCATAAACAGCAATATCCTGAGGCAATCGCAAGTTCATCAATTCTATAAAACGTTCAGGCAGGGGTTCTATGAGGTCGGTATGAAAAAAAAACTGACTTGCATGAACCCCCGCATCTGTGCGACCACATCCAATAATAGTCAGTGTATTTTTTTTAAGTATTTCAGCGGTTACTTCTTCGATTATTTGCTGTACGGAACGAATATTTTTTTGGCGCTGCCAACCCCTGTAATGTTGTCCACTGTAGGCGATGTGAAAAAAATAACGTTTATAGGGTAATTTTGTCATTCGGAAGTTTCTGAATAGTCACTTATATCAATTCTCACTTTTTTGTGCGCATCCTCCCAGTCTAAAAAGGCCTCTATTTCGGCATTAAAATTATGAAAAACCCAGGCAAGTACCGCTAAATCATCTAGCAAACCAATCGCTAAAATATCCGGTATAAAATCGAGAGGTGCCACAAAATACAACAAGGCGGCAATACTTAGTGCAGCATTTTTGGTAGAAATCTGCGTATATTGTTTGCTACTATAAGCTTTAAGCATGCGCACCAACAATTCTACTTTCTCTTTAAGATCATGTGCAAAAGCCGGCAAAGAATCATACGATTGTAAACGCGCAAGCACTTTTTTGAGTAAGCGAAAAATAACTAGCGGTTTTTTGAGAATACGGTAAGCTGCTTTGACCATGAGTTGGTACAACCA
>CAJQQM010000060.1 GCA_905480485.1 uncultured Aureispira sp. | reverse complement strand
TGGACCGAAAATGGAACAGCAACTTCTTGGGAAATAGAATACGGGCCCTTGGGTTTTGCCCAAGGTACAGGTACTGCTGCAGTCACCGGTCTAAATCCCTTTGCTGTAACTGGATTGTCTGCTGCAACAGTCTACAGCTTTTATGTTAGAGCCATTTGTGGTGTTGCTGATACTAGTTTGTGGGCAGGGCCATTTGGTTTCACTACCACTTTCAATACGCCAACAGGCGTTACCTGTACTTCTGGTGGTGCTTCTAGCTTTATTTTTTCGGATGATATGGAAACTGGAATAGGATGGACTGGAGATATCGGATTGGGCAACGGTCAATGGGATTATCCTACCGCTTCACCAGGGGGTAATTCTACAGGAACAGGTCCCTCAGCGGCCCAAAGTGGTACCACCTATGCAGAATACGAAGCCTCCGGAAATGTTTCAACTATTGCATCCATGGTTAGTCCAATGATTGACCTTACTAGTGCAACCGATCAAGCGGAATTGTCTTTTTATATGCATGCTTTTGGTGCTGATATTGGCACTCTAAATGTTGGCGTAGGAACGACTCCAACAGGTCCTTTTACAAGTGTTTTTTCATGGACTGGGGAATACCAAACGGCTGCTACTGATCCTTGGGTTCATATTGGAGCTGATTTGACAGCTTATCTTGGCCAACAAATTTATATTGAGTTTAGTTATGGTGGTACTGGAAATGGATTTGAAGGAGATTTGGCGATTGATCTACTTCAAGTGGAATCTTGTGTAAACTGCTCATCGCCCGCTGCTTTAACAACAAGTAATATAACAGCTAGCTCAGTAGATTTAGGCTGGACACAGAGCGGTGCCGCAGTTTCCTGGGAAATTGAATATGGAGCATCAGGATTCAGTATCGGCGCAGGTACAATTGTTGCTTCAACTATCAACCCGTACAATCTAAGTGGTTTGATGGCCAACAGTTCCTATGATTTTTATGTAAGAACTATATGTGGGGTAGGTGATACTTCAGCCTGGACTGGCCCGGTCTCTTTCACCACTCCTTGTAACACCTTTACATTACCGTGGTCCGAAGACTTTGATAATGCAGGAGTACTTCCTGCTTGTTGGTCCATGTCAGGTGGCGAGCCTTGGTTGTTCAATACAGCAGGTCCAAATCATGTCGGCAATGCAGGAACCATAACAGGGGCAAGCGCATCCGGCGGCTATTATGCCGTTGTTGATGCTTCCGGCACCTCTGCACCGGCAATTCTTACAAGCCCCCTGATCGATATTAGCTCATTAACCAACCCGCAATTATCTTTTTACGAAATTAGTAACAACGAAGGTTTCGCGAATTCACAATTAGATGTTGAGGTGTGGGATGGAGCAGCTTGGAATCCTGTTGCTACTTACAATACCAACACAGTTGGTTGGGAAAAGAAAGAAATAGTTCTTACGTCGCTCACCTTTACAGGGGATGCTCAAGTAAGGTTTATCTTTTCGGAAGTTATCAATCCTGGTGACTTTTATGATGATATTGCTATTGATGATGTTACTTTTGAGGAAGCACCGTCTTGTATTACTCCAAGTTTTTTGTCCGCAAATAATGTAACACCTTCTGATGCAGATTTAGTTTGGACTCAAAGTGGTACTTCTTTATCTTGGAATATTGAATATGGTGTAGCAGGATTTGTTCAAGGATCTGGGACTTTTGCTAACACTACTTCTAATCCTTATGTCCTCACTGGATTAAATGCAAATACAACTTATGGTTATTTTGTGCAAGCAATTTGTTCGGTAGGTGACACTTCAGCTTGGGCAGGGCCTTATCTATTTACAACGCTCTGCCAACCTACAGTAGGTGATAGCCTATCCGACCCTATTGTAATAGGATCGTTTCCATATGTTGACTCTAATTCAACAGCTAGTTGTTACTCAGATACAAGAGATAATCCAAGTGCAGATGTATTTTATCAATTAATTGTTCCTCAATGTACAGATACCCTAACCGTTTCACTTTGTGGTTCTGCCTATGATACTTACATCCGAATCTTAGATGCATCGGGCACACAAATAGCATTCAACGATGATTTTTGTGCCGCACAATCTGAAGTGGAACTTACAGGCCTTATTGCAGGTGATACGCTATATGTATTAGTAGAAGGGTTTAGCGCTAACAATGGCGATTACTCACTTAATATTAATACGGTTATCAATTGTCCACCACCTGCTAATTTGGTTATCACTGAGATTATGTACAATCCACCTGAAGCAGGAACAGATTCATTAGAATTTGTTGAGATTTACAATAATGGTACTTTGTCTGCTGATTTGACCAACTATACCTTATCTGGTATTACTTATACATTTCCAGCGGTAACTTTGCCCGTTGGTGGTTATTATGTAATTGGTGTCAATGCTTCTGCATTTAATACAGTATATGGTTTTGCTCCTGATGGTATTGCTACCGGTGGTTTATCAAATGGTGGAGAGTCTATTGTTATCAAAGATGCATTTGGCTTAACCATTGACTCTGTTCGATATGACGATAATAATCCTTGGCCTTCAGGGGCAGCTGCCGGCGAACCTGATGGAGGAGGTGCATCTATCATATTATGCGATACAGCTAGTGACAACAATGACGGTGCAAACTGGAATGCTTCTGTAAGTTCCACGGGTTCTACTATCAATGGATTTGCTGTTTTAGCTAGTCCTGGTGCAGCTAATGTTTGTCCTGTGGCAACTACTGATGTGGCTATTGTACAAATAAACGTAGATACTGTATTCTGCAATACGCCTGTTACCGGTAGTTTTGTTATCAGTAATCTATCTAGTGTGGATGCCCTAAACCAAAGCTATAGCATTTTAGTTAATGGATTTCCTGTAATTACAGATTCGATTGCAAATTTGGCGGGCTTAAGTTCTGATACTATTGTTTTGGGCCCACTTCCTGCACCTACAGGCATACACAATGTTGTAGTTTTAGCCAATCCTTTGAGTAACGATTCCGATACAAGCAATAACAGTTCCACGCCGGTTACTATTCAAGTTTCAAACATTTTAGCCTCGGCTTCTGTCGGTCAAGCGATAGATTGTAACGGCGACAGTACAGGTCAGTTAATTGCGTCTGCTTCAAATGGTCTCGCTGTTGCTAATTATATGTTTATGTGGGGAAGCAATGCATCTAATGCAGCTTCTGATACAGTTTCTGCTTTGGCTGCTGGAATTTACTTCGTGACTGCTTCCGATGACATCGGTTGTACTGCGGTAGATTCCATTATTTTGACCGAACCTGCAGCTTTTAGTCTTACCGTGGATTCACTTCAAAATGTTTCATGTAATGGAGGCAACGATGGCTTACTCAATATTACGATCGGAGGTGCAACTCCGCCGTATGCCTATAATTGGTCAAACGGTGCAACCACTGATGACTTAGCAGGTTTAACTGCTGGTGTATATACAGGTACGGTTAGTGATAGCTTAGGTTGTGTTGTTGTGGCACCTGTTACGATTACCGAACCAACTTTACTTATCGCTACTGCTACTGATTTGGGTAACGGACAAGCAGCAAATGCTAATGGTACAGGTGGTACGCCTCCTTACACGTTCCAATGGGGTGCGAATGCCAATAATCAAACGGCACAAACGGCTAGTAACTTAACTCCAGGTACCTATTTTGTAACGGTTACAGATGACAATGGATGTAGTTCAGATACATCGGTTGTTATACTTGCTACCAATCTTGATGTTTTAGATGGTATTGGTACGATTAATTTGTTCCCAAATCCAGCCAACAATTATATTACGGTTCAAATGGATTTAATGGAGCTTTCTGATGTTAGTCTCAGTTTATTCAATTCAGTAGGCCAATTAGTTGCGGATAAGCAATTAGGCGTTCTTCAGTCACTAACTGAAAGTATCAATACAAGGCAATTAGCAGCCGGTATGTATACGGTGAGAATACAATTAGACGATCAAATAATTAGTCGAAAAATTATTATAAATAAAGAATAAAGTACTTTAAATTCTTCTATTTCAAAAGGCTACATTCACTAGAGTGTAGCCTTTTTTTATGGAAATTTTGAGTGTAATTTAGCGTTGAAGAAAACGAATAGTACATTTTTATGACATATATATAGGTCGATTAATTTTTCTTTACACAGATATTATATATATTTATAAATTATAATATGTATTTATGTTGTTTTAATCCAGTATACTTTTTCTTAATTTCAAAATACAACTATTGCCTAATTTAATTTTATAAGAATATGCATAAAAGAATATTACTAATTTTGAGCTGCACCACCTCTGTTTTATTCTTTATTTATTTTACTTCTCAAATGCCCCTAAAACAATTCAAATCTAAGGGACCCCTAGAAAGACAGGTGCTTCAGGCGCACAAAAAAGGAAAAAAGAAAACCACTGATGAACGACGTCAATTTCACGAAGCCCGTCTATCGCACGAATTTTATTATCAAGCCAATCCAATTACTGGAGTTATTTCTAAAGAAGATAAACGCCTTGAGTTGGTTCAGGCAGAAAGGGCCGTAGCCCGTAATCAACGAAATGCCTATACCAATCTAAGCAAACGAGGTCCTGGAAATTTAGGCGGACGTACCCGTAGTCTTGTTGTGGATATTACCGACCCGAGTGGAAATACCTTGTTGGCAGGCGCTGTAAGTGGGGGCGTTTTTAGAACTACAGACGGAGGGCTATCATGGCGTAAGGTTTCGCCTAATGATGAAATCCATAATGTTACGACAATAGTACAAGATCCACGACCAGGTTTTCAAAATAATTGGTATTACGGTACAGGAGAGGCTTCCGGTAATTCTGCTTCCTTAGCCGGTTCTTTTTATTTAGGACGCGGTGTTTTTCAGTCCAACAATGGAGGTTTGACCTGGAGTCAAGTTGCTGGCACTAATTCTGTTCAAGAGGCATTTGATTCCCGATTTGATATTGTTAACAGCCTGGCTGTACATCCGACTACAGGCCAATTGTTTGCGGCTATCAGCGGTAGTATCGTTCGTTTTAACGGGACTGCATGGGTGGGAGAAATCAATAACTCCTCAGGAGGAACTAATCGATTAACGGATATAGTTTTCACTTCTTCTGGTCGTGCGTTTGCCGCCTTTAGTGGGAATAGTGATGCTGCTATTCAAGGTGTATGGACATCGGCTACTGGTACGGGTGCATGGTCAAGAATAGCTTCTAACGGAAATCCTGCTGCTTGGAATAGTGTAGGACGGTGTGTTCTAGCAATTGCACCCTCAGCGCCCAATTTGTTGTATGCTT
Organism: uncultured Aureispira sp.; assembly: GCA_905480485.1. Classification (GTDB taxonomy): domain Bacteria; phylum Bacteroidota; class Bacteroidia; order Chitinophagales; family Saprospiraceae; genus Aureispira. Next base: position 2,670 of record CAJQQM010000060.1, on the reverse strand, counting down.
TGTACGTTGATCAAGCTGGAGGGACCGAAGCCGATTTGTGGCGCTGGAATCAAAATACCAATACCTGGACTAATTTTAGTGGCAAACTACCTGATGAGCCTGGAGGGGCTGCAGGAAACGATCCTTTTGCTGTACAAGGTGGATATGATTTGGTTGTCTCGGTGCAACCCAATAATGCAAACTTTGTGGTAATAGGAGGGACCAATGTTTATCGAATTGATAATATCAATACTAGTGCTCAATTTGAGCGTATTGGTGGCTATGATAATGCCAATGGTTATGCCTTATGGCCTAATGGAGGAGCAGGAGATACGCATCATCCCGATGTTCATGCATTGGTTTTTGATCCTTTTAATCCGCAGACGCTTTATTCGGGTACCGACGGAGGCGTTCATCGTACTAGTAATATTTCAACTACCAATCCGGCAGTTACAGCTTGGACCAACCTCAATAACGATTATCAAAGTTACCAATATTATTATGTATACCTAGATCAGCAGACCGGTTCGAACCGTGTTTTGGGAGGTGCTCAAGATAATGGAACCACCGCTGGAGGAACCGATTTCGGATTCGGAAATAATACCGATCATAGTTCAGTTTTTTCAGGGGACGGTGCTGCTTGCGCTATATCGAGAGATGACGCTTGCTTACCCTTTTTTATGACAACACAAAACGGTAATATGGTCCGAGATTGTCCTACCTTTCAAACAATCACACCCAATGGTTCTGCTAGTGAATTTGTAACCTATTTTTATATGGATCCCGATAATAATTCAACCATTTATTATGCGGGTAGAAACAGTATATATCGAACGAATAATTCAACCAATGTAACGGCCAACACCTGGACGAACATGGGTAGTACAGCAGACATTGGAGATACTGATTTTTTCAAGACATTTGCCACCACTAGAGGTACTTACAATCCAACGAATAGCTATTTATTGGCCGGTGGAGATGAAGGACATATTTACAGGTTAGACGATCCACAAAATTCAAATTTTACGAATGCAGTTGATATCACTCCGGCAGGGGCCTCGACAACCTTCCCGAGTATTGTGGCAGGCTTATCGGTTCATCCTACGAACCCCGATATTGCTATGGCTGTTTATTCAAATTATGGAATACCTAGCATATACATTACCAACAATGCAACGGCAACCAATCCAAATTGGACTTTAGTAGAACGCAATTTAAGTGCTTTGTCGGTACGTTCATGTGTCATTGCAGAGGTCAGTGGTCAAACTTTATATTTTGTTGGTACTGCCCGTGGTTTGTATAGTAGTCTTGAACCCCTCACAACCGATTGGTCTAGGGAGGGCGTAAATACTGTAGGTTTTGCTTTAGTAAGAAGTATGGCGTATCGACCAAGTGATAACACCTTGCTTTTGGGGACACACGGTAACGGTATGTTTGATGCGGTCATTAATGTCCCTTTATCGCTCGATAAATTAGAATTAAACGCTCAATTTAGCCAGGGAATTGTTCAGTTAGATTGGACGGCTGAGAATGAATATGGAAATGATTATTTTGAAATAGAACGTTCGCTAGATGCTATTAATTTTGAAATAATCGGGCGTGTATTAAGTCAGGGTGACTTTGCAGGTGTTCAGCAATACAACAGTAAGGACAAAGAAGTACTAGCTACCACTCAATATTACCGTATACGTTTGCAGGAGAGTAATGGAAATCAACTATTATCAAAAGTAGTGGCGGTAGGTACCGATTTTGAAAAACAAATTAATTTTAGCATTTTCCCCAATCCGGTATATGAAAAACTAAACATCAAGATAAAGGGAATCAATACTCAAAAGGCCCTTCAAGTGCGCATTGTCGATGCAAAAGGTACTGTTGCATACCATCAAGAAATTAGTATAACTGCTGGCACAATAGAGCTTGATTTAGCCAAAGTTAATTTGCTTGGAGGCGTGTATCATCTACAACTTCTACAAGCCAATAACCTGATTCGTTCACAACGTTTTATCAAACAATAACAGGAATTAGAAGATTAATAAACAGCTTTGTACAGCCGTAAACAAAAACGCTAAAAGATAATACATCCTTGTAGTTGATTCAATACTTCTTTATGTGTATTGTTGCCTATATTATCGTTTTGTCTAGCGACATTCTTTATTTTGCTGTAGGGTACTGAAATATCATTTTCGTTCAACCTGCCAAAACTTCTTACCAATCAAAATAGACACTTTTTTGATGTCGAGTTTAGTTTTTACTTTGTCTAATACTCCTATTATTGTTCTAAATAAAAAATAGCTGAATGGACTAGACACCTAAAACAACCGTTTGGTTAAAAAAAAAGAGATTAATTTGCATATCAAACAAACGTTTGGTAAGTTTGAGTCAAATTAAACCCAATACATGCCTTTACAAAAGACAACCAAAGAAGAAATTATCAGTAAATCGGTCGAGGTATTTCGACAACGTGGCTATTACAAAACATCGATGAGTGATTTGGCCGAGGCTTGTGGCCTACAAAAGGGTAGTTTCTATTACCACTTTAAAAGCAAAGAAGACCTCATGCAGGCAGTCTTGCAAATGTTACACAAGTATTATCATCACAAAGTTTTTTCGATTGCCTACGAAACCGATTTGAGTGCCAAAGATCGATTCATTAAATTGTTCGAAATGCAGGCACCTATTATTACTAGAGAT
>CAJQQM010000059.1 GCA_905480485.1 uncultured Aureispira sp. | reverse complement strand
CGAATTTGATCTTTGTTTTTCTATTTGTGTGTATTTTTTTATTGATTCAATCCAATAGTTGGATGCAATATGACTGTCACCCTTCTATTTTGGGCCTACCTGCTTGGTTGGGTTATTTCATAATCATTCACCTTATTTTTGTTTTTATTCTTTATTGCTTTGTTCATAAATCGTCGAAATGATTTACGCAATATTGGTTGCCTATATAGCATTTACCTTTTGGGGGTCGTTGATAGGACAGTCCAAAGAGGCTGCAACGCCCGAGTCTTATTTTATGGCCAATCGCAATCTGCAAACAGTCACCCTTTTTTTTACGATTTTAGCCACCAATTTCAGTGCTTTTTATTTTATTGGTTTTGCTGGCGAGGGCTATCGCGTTGGCTATGCGCACTATATTATGATGGCTACCGGGACAGGCTTGGCGGGTCTATCCATCTATCTAATTGGTAGCAAAACTTGGCTACTTGGCCAACAATATGGTTTTATTACGCCGGCAGAAATGATGTATCATCAGACAAAGTCAAAAAGTATTCGCTATTTGTTTGCAGGGGTAATGATTGTCTATACCTTGCCGTATTTGTCCTTGCAGATAATAGGCGGTGGCTATATTCTCGAAAACCTGTCTGAGGGCCAAATCCCTTACCGTATAGCCACCCTTTTATTAACGCTTTTTACCATTGTTTATGTCGTCATAGGGGGCATGCAGTCTGTCGCCAAAACAGATGTCAAACAAGGCGTCCTTATGATGGTGTTGATGGCCGCAGCTGTGGGCGTTATTGCCTATCAATTGGGTGGTCTCGAAGCAGCCAATCAACAAGTTTTTGATCGCAAGCCGGAATTGTTTAGTATGCAAGGGCAAGGGAATCGTTATACTCCCCAAAAGTGGTTTAGTTTTACTATTTTTTGGTTTTTTTGTATTCCTATGTTTCCTCAGTTGTTTATGCGCTTTTTTATTGCCAAAGACCTCAATACCCTCAAAAAAACTGTCGTTTTATACGCTTTCATTCCTATTGTAATTGCTATTTTACCAGTCATTATTGGCGTATTAGGGCAGCTTAGTTTTCCGGGCCTCGAGGGCAAAGCGGCCGATCAGATTTTACCCATGATGTTGGTGCAGCATACGGCACCTTGGTTTGCGGCCTTAGTCATGGTGGGGGCAATTGCCGCCTTTATGTCTACCCTCGATTCTCAATTGTTGGCCTTGAGTACTATTTGCTGCCGCGACCTTTATTTGCCTTTAACAGGAAAAAAGGTATCGTTCCAACAAGAAGTTCGGATTGGCAGGCTACTTGTTGTTGTTTTTGCGCTGATAGGCTACGGTATTTCTCTAAACCCCTTTGATACTATTTTTGATATTGGCAAATTAGCTTTTGCGGGCTATGCAGTCTTGTTTCCCCTTACTTTTGCGGTCTTGCGCTTGCAAGGAACGCACCCTTTTTGGGGGGCTGCTTCTATTGTAGTGGGGCAGCTTTTGTTGATAGGATTTCACTACAAATGGATTTCTAAAGGATTTTTAGGCGGTTTTGAACCCTTTATTTTGGTGGTTATGGTGGGTAGCCTTCTTGTAGGATTGGGCAAAATTTTTCAATCATCGGGTACTAGCATCAAAAATGATTAAGGTTTTATGGCTTCCATAAACAAGGAAGTAGGGTCATAAATCATCCCATCTTTTACATCCAATTGGTAGTCTGCCCATTTGTCAATAGTAGATTCGTGCGGGTTTTGAAGGCTTATTTGATCAAAGCCTACCGACGCTAAGATATCGCCCAAAGAAAACTGATCGTACATCCAATAATGAATTTCTCCCCCCACCCGAAAATTGCCTAAACGGTATTTTTCGCCTAAAATAAATTGTGCGAGCTTTGTTCTGAATATTGACCAGACCTGTGCTACTGTCGACGCGAGGCCTGCTTCAGCGGCCACACGTTTTAATTGCTGAACTTTAGTTTCTTGTTTCTTTTTTTTAGTGCGTATTTCATTGCCAACAAAGCCAATGCGTTCGCTCAAAAATGCTTCATCGACCAAGACGTCTTTTTCTAGATAGCTACGCATCATGCCACCACTATTGTTTCGAATGGTTTGATCGTAAATTTCGAGCATCATCCATTCGTAATTGGCTTTCGATTCAGGAGTGGGATTGCTAAGGTTTTGCTGCAGCAGGCGTTGGTATTCTTGCATAATATTTTGCAAATCGGGTACTACTACCCGCAAAATTCCTCCTGGCTTGAGCACCCGAAGGCATTCTTTCAAAAAGTTAGCGGCTTCTTCTTTAGGGATGTGTTCTAATACCTGACAGTGGTAAACGGCATCAAAGCTATTATCTGAGTAGGGAAATCCCTTGATAAGGTTGTACGAACGGACGTGTTTGCTGTGCGATACCATATCGATATTTTCCCAAATGGTATCTGTACTAAATTTTTTGCCGCATCCTACGTTAAGGTATTTCATGTATATTATTTTGTGATAGACTTTTAGCAGATTCTTGTTTGTATTACCAACCCTATGTCTAAATATTGCGCCAAGATAGCAAATACTTCTTTTTTAATCGCTGCTTTATCTAATTTTTTGATCAAGTAGTGAGGCAATACCGATCTATAAGCAGGCTAAAATAAGTCTGCGAATATATACAGCATCTAATTAATAAGGCTTTATTTTCAATCTAAAATTAGCACTAGGCTGTAGTAGGCGCCACAAACTCACTTTCGGATTATAACATATGTTTTTTTTTTATGTTTGCGATATTCACAAACAACAAATAATCCATTCAAAATGACAAACATCCGTACACAACTACAACAACAATACAACAAGCTGCAAACGCGC
>CAJQQM010000058.1 GCA_905480485.1 uncultured Aureispira sp. | reverse complement strand
AAATCTCAATAGCAGCTTGTGAACAATCCTAAAGGCAAGGAAATCAGACCCCCAAAAAACCCAAAACCTCCTTTCCTAAACAAAAAAAACATTCCATATCTGATATGGAATGTTTTATTATATGGTGGAGAATATCGGAATATCCTCGATCTATTTCAACTCATTGAAATTAAATTGGTTATGAATTAATATAGACAAACTATGTTTTGTGTTTTGTCTATGGAATTTACATTTCTTATACAAGAATAATTAAAAAACCGAGGAAATAATAGAGTATTAGAATTTTTCCGATTAATTATAATTAATCGATGGGTATTTTTCATTGAATAAAATAATTTTTAGACTAATCTAAAAATATTTTACATTCAAACTAAAATTTTATTATGTTTACACTAAATTTCATTTTAAATGATTTCTAATTAAAAATAATAAGATGAGTTTTCTACGTTTTTTATGCCTTTCAATTTTTCTAATAATTGTAGGTTGTGAGAAGTTCCTGCCCCCAGAACAAAGTGAAAGTGATGTGCTTGATGGTCCAATGGAAGGATTGTCACCTGAACAACTAGCTATTTTTAATAGGGGTGATGAAGCTTTTGGAGAAGTTTTCACTCCAGCTACAGGTTTAGGTCCCTATTATGTTGCAGCTTCTTGTGCAACCTGTCATGCAGGAGATGGGAAAGGACATCCGTTCAATAATCTCACTCGTTTTGGTAAGTTTGATACAGGAAATGCCTTTAATCAAATGCTTAATCAAGGAGGACCACAGCTCCAAAATAGGGCAATTGTTGGATTTGTTCCAGAAGTAATTCCTTCTACTGCAACAGGGGTTACAGAATTAACAGCTCCATCTGTTACAGGCTTAGGTTTATTGGAAGCTGTATCTGATGCAGACCTTTTAGCAATGGCTGACCCTAACGATTCGAATGGTGATGGGATTTCAGGAAGGGTTAATTGGGTATCGCCTCCCAGCTTTTTCTCTCCTTTTCCGTTTCAGATACCAGACAGTTCAGGTCGATACATAGGTAGATTTGGTAAGAAAGGAGCTGCTTTAAACCTCCTACACCAAACAGTTGGAGCCTACAAACAGGATATGGGGGTAACTAGTGATTTTGATATGGAAGACCCAATCAATTATGCTGTTTCTAGTCAGATAATTGATAATGTTCCTGACCCAGAAGTTCCTGCATCCAGAGTACAGGATTTGGTGTTTTATCTTAGAACACTAAAAGCACCAATTCAAAGGGATGAATCGAATTCTGATGTTATCGCAGGAAAACAACTATTTATAGATGTTCAGTGTGAATCTTGTCACAAACAAAGCTTGACTAGTACTACAACTGATATAGCAACCTTATCTAATATCCAATTTAGCCCTTATACAGACCTCTTATTGCATGATATGGGAACGGGATTAGACGATGGATATACAGAAGGTTCAGCTTCTTCTTCTGAATGGAAAACTCCTGCTCTTTGGGGGATAGGCTTGACAAAAGATGCTCAAGGCGGCAACTACTTTTTAATGCACGATGGCAGAGCTAGAAGCATTGAGGAAGCCATTCTTTTACATGGAGGAGAAGCGGAAAACAGCAAGAATATGTATGTTGCTTTGACTCAATCGGAGAAAGAACAAATTATCCAATTTTTAGAAAGTTTATAATTCAGAAAAATGAATCGAAGAAACTTCACAAAGAACTGTGGTAAGTTGTGTTTCTCAGCAATGTTAGGAGCTACATTCCTTCAATCATGCCAAACAATACAACGAGTCCCTAATGTCCTTAAAGGCAATCAACTCATCGTTAATAAATCGGATTGTGGAGATGCTAAAATAGTCATCATTGAAACGGAAAAACTCCCTTCATCCATTTACCTAAATATGAGTGATGAAGAAAACTATATTGCTTTGTTCATGCAATGCACACACCTACAATGTGATGTTATTCCTTCTGGGAATATACTTCATTGCCCTTGTCATGGTAGCGAATTTAGCAGTACAGGAAAAGTATTGGAATCTCCTGCTACGGAAGATTTACAGCAATTCAAAGTGACCTCAGACCGTGAGAAAATTTATATATCCTTATAAGAGAAGAAAAAAATGAAAAGATATACATTAATTATTATTTTATTAGGTCTTGTCATGCAAGTTCAGGCTCAGATTAGACCAATGAAGAATGATAGCTCAATTATTGATACAACCGTTGTCACCAATAAAGATGCTATCTATAATCGTCCCTTCGTTTTAAAGAAAACATTAGGGAAATCGAGATTTACGGCTGCTCTAGGAGGATATGCAGAAGGTAACACCAACTATTTTGCAACTGATGGTGTTTCTGATGGATTTTCAATGGAGTTCAGAAGATTCAATATCTTTATCTACTCATCAGTCTTATCAAGAATAAGATTCATTTCTGAATTAGAATTTGAACATGGTGTTGAAGAAATAAATCTCGAAACTGCTCTAATTGATATTGAGATTCACCCTGCTTTGATATTGAGAGGTGGTATTTTGTTACCTCCTATTGGCTTGTTTAACCAGAACCATGATGGTCCCAAATGGGAGTTTATTGACAGACCTTTAGTTTCGACTCGAATTGTACCTTCTACCTTGTCGGAAATTGGATTTGGCTTACATGGGAAAATCCCAATTTCAGATTTTGCTTTTACCTATGAGGCTTATATGGTGAATGGCTTGCAGGATGATATTATTCTAAATGAAGATAACCGAACATCAATACCTCATGGTAAAAACCCTGACTTTATTGGTCAAGACAATAACGGTACGCCATCTATTACAGGGCGTTTAGGCTTTAAGCATCGGAAAATTGGAGAAGTTGGTTTGTCTTACTATGGTGGAATTTACAACACATTCAAAAAAGAAGGACTTCAAATAGATGATGCTCGTTGGACTTCACTTGCTGCTTTTGATTATAACCTTTCTATAGCCAATAGATTACAAGTGATTGGAGAAGTTGTTTATGCTCATGTTGATGTACCAACCTCTGTAGGACAACAATCAGGTACTGACCAAATTGGTTTCCATATAGATTTAATTGGAACACTTTATAAAACAAAGCTTTGGTTTTGGAAGAACGCCTCCATTAATCTAAGTATGCGAGTCGAATATCTGGATTATAATATTGGAGAATTTAATGGAATGGGGCTTAAAATTTATGATGAAGCTGTTGCTTTAGTTTTTGGGCTTAGTTTTCGCTTTTCTCCTGGGACTTTGCTACGTTTAAACTATCGTTATCAATGGGATTGGGATATACTAGGTAATCCACCTGCTCAAACAGGGGGCATACAATTTGGGTTTGCTACATATTTTTAATGAACAACAACTTACACATAGAGTCTAATTTTGGGGTATTTATTGGTTCTTTTGATAATAATCAAATTCACCAACATTATGCTATTCAATGGAGTATTGCTCTAAGTGAACCAATAGAAATAAAAGATGAAGTAAGTAGTACTTCTTTTGTGGAAAGTGTATTGATAAAGAGCAATATTACACATCAATTTCATTGTTCTGGTCATCACTTACTGTTCCTTTTTAGCCCGATTTCTCAAACAGGTCACTTTCTTCAGCAACAAAGCCATTCAGGTATTGCAGAATATCGCAATGGATGGAGTAAAAAGTTGCAATCTCTTGGAAAAAACTATTTAGTAGGGAAATTGCCTTTCCCTGATTTTATCACTCAAACAAAAGAAATACTAGAAGAGCTTAGCTATAATGACTCTAATAACAACCCTGTAGAAGATGATAGAATAACTAAAGCCTTAAAATTTATAGAACAAAACACAGACCGAGTAATACCTGCCCATGAACTTGCAAAGTATTGTCACTTATCAGAAAGTAGGTTTTTGCATCTCTTCAAAGAGAAAACGAATATCACCTATCGTCAAGCTCAATTATGGATAAAGCTTAGCCAGTCTATTCCTAAGTTATTCAAACAAAAAATAACAGAAACGGCATACGAGTTTGGTTTTTCTGATAGTGCTCACTACTCAAAAGTATTCAAGCAAAACTTTGGTTTCTCTCCAAGGCTCTTTTCCAAACTTTAGCTAGTTTATACAAGTTTTTCTTTAAGTCTTCATCTATTTTTGTTGTATCATTAAATCAATAAAATATATAGACGATGGAAAAGTATTTGAAAGAAACAACAATATTAGATTTTAATAAGTCTGTTATACAAAAGCTAATAACGGAAAGAGGATGGAAAGACTTAGATACAATATCTAAGGTCAAATCCATCTACAATTTTGTAAGAGATGAAATCAAATTTGGATATAATTTAAGCGATGATGTATCTGCATCAAAAGTCTTGAATGATGGCTATGGACAATGTAATACCAAATCCAATTTACTAATGGCTCTGTTGCGAGTTGTAGAAGTTCCAACCCGTATTCATGGATTTACGATAGACAAAGCATTACAGAAGGGGGCAATAACAGGAATTTGGTATAAATTAGCCCCTCAGAATATTTTACACAGTTGGGTTGAAGTTAATGTAAATGATAAATGGTATTTTTTAGAAGGTGTTATTTTAGACCGAGAATATCTTGAGTCTTTACAAGCTCAAAACAAAGACTGTACAACAACTTTTTGTGGTTATGGCGTTTATACAGATAACTTTCAAAACCCTGAAATTGAATGGAACTTGAACAATACATTCATTCAGGAGAAAGGAATAAACCAAGATTTTGGTCTGTTTGATAGCCCCGATGATTTTTATGCCAAGCATCAGCAAAAGTTAAATCCTTTTAAAAAATTTATCTTTCGTAACTTAGTCCGACACATCATGAATAGAAACGTCCAGAACATTAGGGCTAATAAATTTTCAGAACTGGCAAAAGCATGAATTTAGAAGAAAAACTACACGACAGAAATATAAAACCAACAGCTATGCGATTACTGGTCTTGGAGGCGTTAGAAAATGCCCCAATGGCTATGTCTTTGAACGATATTGAGCTGATGTTTGAGAAGGCTGATAAAAGTACTATCTATCGTACACTTAAAACATTTGAAAAAAATAAGCTTATTCACAGCATTGAGGATGGAAGTGGACAGGTAAAATACGCCCTTTGTCCAGAATCTTGTGAATGTGAATTAAATGACTTGCATTATCATTTTCATTGCAAAAAGTGTAAATCAACCTACTGTCTAAGTTCTCAACATATCCCGAAAATAGAACTTCCTATCAATTTTGAACTGGAAGAAGCCAATATGGTTCTTAATGGGATATGTGCTAGTTGCCGATAAACTTTGCAAATGAGTTGCACTACTTTTGTCGTACCTTTAGGTTAGTTGATAAATTTAAACATCAAAACTTATAAAAGATGTGCGACGAAGGCTGTTCTGTAGATAATTCACACAATCATGACTCACATGGTCACGACCATGATGGGCACAATCATGACCATGGAGATAAAAGTATTTGGTCATTATTTATTCCCTCCATCTTCAGTTTTATTTTTCTTGCTATTACGCTAGGGATAGAACACATTTGGGAGCCTGCTTGGTTTTATGGTTATATTCCACTTGCATTTTATCTGATTGCCTATCTTCCTGTTGGAATACCCGTTTTGAGAGATGCTTGGGAAAGCATAAAAAAAGGCGATATTTATTCAGAATTTTTTCTAATGGGGATAGCATCTATTGGGGCATTTGCCATTGGTGAATATCCTGAAGGGGTGGCGGTAATGCTCTTTTATTCTATTGGAGAATTATTTCAGTCTATGGCTGTCAAAAGGGCAAAGTCTAACATTAAATCGCTGCTAGACCAACGACCTGATACGGTCACTATTATTGATGAGCAGGGTAAGAGCACGACTATCAAAGCTCAAGAAGCTAATATAGGAGATGTTGTTCAACTAAAGGCAGGAGAAAAATTGGCTTTGGATGGAAAACTTTTGTCAGAAAAAGGGGCTTTCAATACCGCAGCCTTAACAGGCGAAAGTAAACCAGATACCAAAAACAAGGATGAGGTTGTCTTGGCTGGTATGATTAATTTGAATACGGTAGTTCAAGTCCAAGTTACAACGCTATATGAAGATAGTAAATTATCCAAAATACTAGACTTAGTTCAGAATGCCAGTACTCAAAAAGCACCAACTGAACTTTTTATCCGAAAGTTTGCTAAAATCTATACACCAATTGTTGTGTATTTGGCAATTGCGATTTGTTTAGTTCCTTACTTTTTTGTTGCAGATTATTTATTTGCCGATTGGCTTTACAGAGCATTGATTTTTTTGGTCATTTCATGTCCTTGTGCTTTGGTTATTTCAATTCCTTTAGGATATTTTGGAGGGATTGGCGCTGCTAGTAAAAATGGTATTTTATTTAAAGGAGGAACGCACCTCGATACAATAGCCAAAATTCAAAATGTAGTTACAGACAAGACAGGAACTTTGACAGAAGGTGTATTTAATGTTCAGGAGGTGGCCATTAATAATGGATTCGATGTGAAAAAGATATTGGATATGGTCAATCTTTTGGAAAGCAAAAGCACTCATCCTGTTGCCACTGCAATTCATAAGTATGTTGGAGAATTTGACTTGAATATTAACTTAAATAATGTAGAAGAAATCTCAGGACATGGATTAAAAGCAGAAGTAGATGGGCATGAATTATTAGTAGGGAATTTTAAGTTGATGGACAAGTTTTCTATTTCCTACGCAATCGCCCCAGAGACTATTGTGAATACGGTAATAGCCATAGCGTATAAAAAGCAGTTTGTTGGATATATTACGATTGCTGATAAAATAAAAGAAGATGCAAAAGCAACCATTACAAAACTACACCAACAAAATGTCAAAGTAACTATGTTGAGTGGGGATAAAGATAGTATTGTCCAATTGGTAGCATCTGAACTAGGCATAAAATCTGCATTTGGAGACTTGCTTCCAGAAGACAAGGTAGATAAAGTGAAAACGATAAAAGCCCAAAATGAAAGTGTTGCGTTTGTAGGGGATGGTGTAAATGATGCTCCAGTAGTTGCTTTAAGTGATGTTGGTATAGCAATGGGAGGTTTGGGAAGTGATGCAACAATTGAAACAGCAGATATTGTTATTCAGGATGATAAACCTAGCAAAATTCCTTTGGCTATTGAGATTGGAAAACAAACGCAACGAATCGTTTGGCAGAATATCGCCCTTGCTTTTGGAGTAAAAGCTATCGTTTTAATACTTGGAGCAGGGGGGATAGCAACGATGTGGGAAGCTGTTTTTGCTGATGTCGGTGTTGCTTTGTTGGCTATCTTGAATGCTGTTAGAATACAGAAGAAGTTTTAGGCATTGTTATTGATTTTCATAAATTATTGAATTAGTTCAATAATTATCTTATATTAGTTAGAATAATGAATCATCTTTATTGTTATTAAATGAAATGTTTTACCACCATATTTGCTGTACTTATTTTGACTCTTCCAATCATGCAATATAGCCATATGCATACTTGTAACGAAGTTAGTACTAGTGTTTTGTTGGATGACTGCTCTACTAAACATGACCATGACCATGAGAAGGGACTTTGCAATCCATTTTGCGAGTGTTCTTGTCATGTTTCATTGTTTTACTATCTAGGGATTACTCGATTTTTAGATATTTCATTTAATAAAGACACTTATTTTTTAGTTTCAGATAGTATCCTAAATTACTCCTTTCTTTATTCCTTTTCCTTTGTATCTTCTGTGTGGCATCCTCCAGCCTTTTGTTAAATCAGTTTTATAGGATAGGTATGCCTATTCGTTAAAAAAAACATTGTCACGAATTCTAAAGTAATTATGAATTGATTCATTTCTACTAAGAAAATCTGTGGCCATACTATTGATTTAACAAAAACTCAAAATAATATGTTTGATAAGATTATTGCTTATTCAATAAAGAATAAGTTTGTAATAGGGGTATTGGTTTTTGCCCTTATAGTTTGGGGGCTGTTCTCCCTTAAACAAATACCTATTGATGCGGTGCCTGACATCACTAATAATCAGGTGCAAATTATTACTATTACACCTACTTTAGCAACTCAAGAAGTAGAGAAATTCATTACAACTCCTGTTGAACTTGCTCTGCAAAGTCTTCAAAATATAGAAGAGATCAGGTCAATTTCTCGTTTTGGACTTTCTGTCATAACAGTTGTTTTTGAAGAACATGTCGATATATATTTGGCAAGACAATTGGTTAATGAGCGAATCCAAGAGGCTCAAAGTGCTATTCCTGAAGGTTTAGGTACACCAGAGATGGCTCCGATTTCAACAGGTTTAGGCGAGATATACCAATATGTTGTACGACCTGAAAAGGGATTTGAGGATAAATACACCTCTTCTGAATTGAGAACAATGCAAGATTGGATTGTAAAACGGCAGTTAACTGGAATACCTGGTGTTGCTGAAGTAAATTCTATGGGAGGCTACCTTAAGCAATATGAAATTGCCGTGAATCCTTCTTTGCTTAAATCTATGAATATTAGTATAACTGATGTTTATGATGCTTTATCTAAGAGTAACGAAAACACAGGTGGAGCTTATATAGAAAAGAATTCAAGCACTTATTATATTCGCTCCGAAGGCGTTGCAAAATCATTTGAAGATTTAGCTAATGTTGTTATCAACAACGATGGAGAAACACCTATCTTGGTTAAGGATATTGCCCATGTGAAATTTGGGAAAGCTCCTAGATATGGGGCCTTGACCAGAAATGGAGAAGAAGTAGTTGGTGGAAAAGTGATGATGTTTAAGGGAGCTAATTCAGCAGCTGTAACCGAACTTATAAAAGAACGGGTCGAACAAGTTCAGAAATCCTTACCCGAAGGGGTCATTATTGAACCTTATTTGGTTAGAGATAAGCTGGTAGAAACGGCGATAGGAACGGTTAAGACCAACTTATTGGAAGGTGGTCTTATTGTTATCTTTGTGTTGGTACTAATGCTAGGTAATCTTCGAGCTAGTTTGATTGTTGCTTCTGTTATTCCTTTAGCGATGCTCTTTGCAATTGCAATGATGAATCTTCTAGGAATTTCAGCTAATTTAATGAGCCTTGGAGCAATTGATTTTGGTTTAGTAGTAGATGGAGCAGTTATTATTGTAGAATCTATTGTTCATCGTCTCAAACATCGTTTTGGAGGCAGGCAACTAGATCAAGCAGAAATGGACGAAGAGGTGCTTTCTTCCTCTATGAAAATTAGAAGTTCTGCTGCTTTTGGTGAGATTATTATTCTAATGGTTTACATTCCTATTCTTGCCTTGATAGGGATTGAAGGGAAAATGTTTCAACCAATGGCACAAACGGTCATGTTAGCAATTCTAGGAGCATTAATCCTGTCCTTGTCTTACGTTCCTATGATGTCTTCTTTGTTTCTTAGCAAAAAGATTTCAGAAAAAATAACGATTGCTGACAGAATCGTTGGTTTTCTCCAACGATTATATACCCCCGTTCTGAATTTGGCATTAAGATTTAAGTCCATTTTTGTTATTGCAACAATGATCCTTTTTATAGTTAGTTTGATTATGTTCTCTCGTATGGGAGGGGAATTTATTCCAACCTTAGAGGAAGGTGATTTGGCCATGCAGCAAATCCTACCTCCTGGAAGTTCGCTTTCTACAAGTGTGGAAATTTCTAAGAAGATACAAAAAAAGTTGTTAGAAGAATTTCCAGAAATTGAAGATGCTATAGCCAACATTGGTTCCGCTGAGATTCCAACGGACCCAATGCCTGTTGAAATAGCAGATTACGTGTTGGTTATGAAACCTAAAGAAGAGTGGACTTCTGCCAGTAGTAGGCAGGAATTATTTAAAAAAATAGAACATTCACTGGAGGATATTCCTGGCATTGGTTATGAATTTTCACAACCAATACAATTGCGGTTTAATGAATTAATGACAGGGTCAAAAGCTGATATTGCAATCAAACTTTATGGTGAAGACATGGAACTAATGTATGCAAAGGCAAAAGAAGCTGAAGCTCTTATTACAAAAATTAAGGGTGTTGGGACTGTAAACGTGGAACAAACAATCGGGATGCCCCAAATTATTGTTTCCTATAAATATGATAAGTTAGCACAATATGGTTTGCACATCAAAGAGGTTAACCAAGTTATTCGTGCTGCTTTTGCAGGAGAAAAAGCAGGGGTTATTTATGAAGGTGAAAAGCGTTTTGATTTGGTGATTAGATTAGATGAAACCTACCGAACAGGTATTTCAGATGTTGAAAAATTATACATTACGCTTAATAACGGCACTCAAGTTCCTCTAGATGCTGTTGCTAAAGTAGAACTAGTAGATGCCCCAATGCAAGTGTCTAGAGAAAACACTAAGAGACGTATTGTCGTGGGAGTAAATGTCGGTGATATTGATGTAGAAACGCTAGTAGAAAATATCCAATCCCAATTAGATGCAAAAATTGAACTACCTACAGGCTATTATTTTACTTATGGCGGACAGTTTGAAAATCTAAAAGCTGCGAAAGCTCGCTTGGCAGTTGCCTTGCCTCTTGCTTTAGCATTAATCTTCATTTTATTGTTTTTTACTTTTGGCTCTATCCCTCAAGCAGTCCTGATTTATATGGCAATTCCTTTATCAGCTATTGGAGGTGTTTGGGCTTTGCTATTGCGAGGAATGCCATTTAGTATTTCCGCAGGGATAGGATTTATTGCCTTATTTGGAGTTGCAGTATTAAATGGTATTGTCTTGATAGGCTATTTCAACCAATTAAAAAAGGAAGGAATGACAAATATAAGAGCCATTATTTTGGAGGGTACAAAAGTACGATTACGTCCTGTTATTATGACTGCTGCTGTGGCATCTTTGGGCTTTTTACCTATGGCATTATCCACTTCTGGAGGTGCAGAAGTGCAGCAACCTTTGGCTACAGTAGTTATAGGGGGCTTGATAACCGCAACCTTTTTAACACTAATCATATTACCTATTTTATATAGTTGGCTAATGCAATGGCAGAATAGAGGTAATAAAGGAACATTACCAATAAAAGAAGTGATGATTATTTTGCCATTCTTATTTTGGACTGGGGGCAATTTACAGGCACAACAACCCGAAATTTCACTTGATAGTGCTATTAATCTAGCTATCGAGAACCATCCTTCAATGCGGTCTGCTACTTTGCAAATACAGCAAAGCCAGTCCTTAGAAAACCTTAAATATGCTCCTGGCTTGACCAATATAGATTATCAAGGAAATGGTTTATATACCTTAAATGGTCAACACGTGCAACAACTTGGTTTTGTTCAAAATTTTCCTAGCCCAAGTATTACAAAAGCTAACAATGCTTATCAAAAGACATTGTCAGGACAATATAACTTGGCTAAGAAAATAACAGCGAGTGAATTAAAACTTCAGATACAAAATCTTTATTTGGACTTGCAGCAACGCAAAGCCTTATCTATGTTATATAAGCAACTAATAGAAATCTATTCGGAGTATTATCAAAAAGCAAAGGTGAGGATGGATTTAGGTGCTACAAATGCAATAGAACCATTGACTATTCAATCCCAACTAAATGAGTACTCATTGTTGGCACAGCAGGTTAATCTAGAGATTATAGCCCTTGAACAACAGTTTCAATTATTACTAAATACGGAAGATAATATAACATCATTAGGAGAATTGGAGGTGTTATCTTTTGTATCATTAGATGCTTCTAACAACTTATGGGTCCAAGAAGCTAAACAAAACATTCAGATAGAAAAAGCCAAAATTGACCTATTAAAAACTGAAATGAAGCCTAGTTTTAATGTAGGAGCTTCTCTTCAATATTATGTTGAAGGAGGTTTGCTAAGTGGATTGCAAGCAGGGATCGGGATTCCAATATTTAATGGGCATACCAAGAAGAAAATAGCGGCACAGAAAATTCAAGTGCTCGTTGCTAATGCCCAAGTTGAAACAAAAGAGCTTTTGGCTAGTCAACGGTTACTTTCTGCACAAAATGCAATTGAAATTTATGCTGAAGGGATAAAATTTTATAGAGAGCAGCTAGATGTGATTAACCCTGAAATAAAGCGAATCTCCGAACTCAATTATCAAGCAGGAGAAATATCGTATCTAGAACTACTAAATGCACTGAACTTACTATCAAATAATAGCAAAAGCTATTTGGAACAGGTATTAGTTCATAATAAAGCTGTTGTGCTTTATCAATTCATCTCAAACCAATAAATATAGAGAATAATGAAATATAGAAATATAAATAGTATCGTTTTAATCATAATAGCACTTCTTAGTTTCTTTGCATCATGTGGGCATAATCATAGTGAAGATGATGGTCATAACCATGGAGAACATAACGAGAGTGATGGACACAATCATGGAGAGGGAGAAGAGCATGGAGAACATGAAGAAGGGGCTATTTCACTTACAAAAGTTCAAATCAAAACAATTGATTTGCAAATGGGGGATTTAATAGAAATGAAAATTAACGATTTCGTAAAGGCAACGGGAACTTTAGAGTTGCCACCTAACGCTTTTTCAACGGTTAGTGCTAGGTCTGCTGGTTTTATAAAAGGGTGTAAAAGCTATATAATAGGTGAAAAAATTAAAAAAGGTAGTCTAATTGCCTACTTAGAAAATCCTGAATTTATTCAAAAACAGCAAGAGTACCTTGAAGTAAAAGCAGAACTAGTTTTTTTAAGACAAGACTTAGAACGTCATGAATCATTGGTAAAAGCAAATGCTGGAGTTGCCAAAGATTTTCAAAAACTACAAGCCGAAGTAGCAATGAAAGAGGCTAGGATGAAAGGACTAGCTAAATACATCTCTTATTTAGGAATTGATACAGACAAATTAACTCCAGACAACCTCCAAAGCAAAATATCTATTATTGCTCCAAGCTCAGGCTATTTGGCCGTTATTAATCTACATAACGGAATGTATATTACGCCAGATATGGAGTTAATACAAATTGTTGATGACAAGATTCTTTTGCTTGAATTAAATGTTTTTGAAAAAGATATTGCAAATGTAAAAGAAGGTTTAAAAATAAGTTATGATATCCCTGCTTTGGGAGATGAGCAATATGAAGGACAGATTCAAACTATCGGCAAAGAGTTTAACCTAAAAAACAAAACAGTTAAAGTTTATGGCCAGCTAAAAGGGATGAGACCTAAATTCATTAAGGATTTGTTTATAACAGCTAAAATATGGCTAAATGACCAGGTAGTGAAAGCTGTTCCTGAAGATGCTGTTATCAAGGACGGTGCATCATCATTTATTTATATTGCCAAAGAAAATGATAAATCTCAGGATATGGATTTTCAAAAAATAATGGTTATTCCTGGAACTTCAGAAAGTGGTAAAACCGCCATTAAATTAATAGATGAAATTCCAAAAGGAATGAAAATCGTAACAAAAGGAGCCTACTATGTATATGCTCAATCAAAAGCAGGAGAATTAACACATGAACATTAAATAAGCTAGCTTTTTGACAAATCGTGTGGAATTTTCAATTCTTAAAGTCTCTTTCGTTGGGGATAATCACACGATTTGTCTTATTGGCTACCTTGAATGCTGTTAGAATACAGGGGATGAAGTTTAAAAAATACAATTGTCATGAAATACAGAAATTCTTTTATCGGAAGTTTTATAGCTTTTCTACTTGCAACAAGTTGTTGTTGGTTGCCTTGGCTTGCTGTCATTTTTGGAGGTGCAGCAGGATTTGCAAGTATTAATGATAGCTTAGAAGGCTATAGTGGCGTTTTTATGTTTTTAGGTGTCATCTTGTTGCTTTATGGTGCTTATCAGCTTTTTTATCGAAAATCTAAATCGCTCCTTATTCTCTTAGAATCATTAATAACTTGTCCTCAATGTCATTTTCAAAAAATGGAACAAATGCCGACTGACGCTTGTCAGTTTTTTTATCAATGTGAAGAATGTAATGAAGTTATAAAACCGAAAGAAGGGGATTGTTGTGTTTATTGCTCTTATGGCACCGTTCCTTGTCCTCCTATTCAGAAGAATGAAGATTGTTGTAAGTAAGAAAAACTCTAAGGTCTTTTTCAATATATTGCTAGTCTTTCAGGGAACTCAGCAGAATCAAACAAATATCAAACATGGATAAACTGACAATATTAGTTTGTGGTGCCTATGGTCAGGCAGGAGTTGCCGTAATTGAGGATTTAATAAAGAATACAGATTACAATATTATTGCATCAGGCAGAAGTATTGATAAATTAAATGCACTAAAAAAGCAATATAATTCTAGCTCTTTGAGTACTGCCATTCTTGATGTAAAGAGCAAAAAAGACATCAAAAAATATTGCTCTGTTTCTGATGTATTGGTGAATTGTATTGGTCCCTATTTGAAAACGGGAATTATGATTGCTAAAATTGCTTTAGAAACTAAAACTCATTACCTTGATATTGCCGCAGAACAAGAGCATTATAAGAGGTTTCAGAATTTATCTGACTTGGCAAAAAAGAATGGAGTCGCATTGGGAACAGGATTTGGCTTCTATCCTGGGCTATCAGGATTGTTATTGTTAAAAATGAAGCAATTATTCCCTGAAGCAGATAGTTGTTTAATGAGTTTGTTTCAAGGGCGACCTACCAACAAAAATAGTGGCGCAGCAAGCTATATTGGTGCTGTTTTGGAAATGAATTATGATATGTTCATCATAGAAAATGGTTCCTTGGCAAGAGTCTTACCTTGCGAAAAAAGAATAGTCGACCTACCTGAACCATTTGGAGAACAAGATACTATGACATGGTCTCAAATGGAAATACTCTCGTTAAAAGATGAACTTAATCTACAAAATTTTGAAACAAGTATAAAAATTGGCGTTTCACCTATTCCGTCAAGAACATCAGTTCAATTAATTCGTTTTCTGAAGCCTCATAAGAATAAATTTACATTCAATTTTTTATCCTATCTGATGCGAAAAAGAAATGCAAAAGCCTATCAGCAATCAAAGAAAAAAGGAATTGATAGAAGAGCAATAGTCTTTATTTCACTTAAATCCCTAAAGAATAAATTGGAAGGCTATATGATTGCAAATTCAGAGCAAGTCACATCATATTTACTAGTAAGAGCTATTCCTTTAATCGTAGAAAGGAACATCAAAGGACTGATAACTCCTGACCTAATATTCAATCCTGAAATGATGTTAAAAGAACTTCAAGAAGTAGGAGCTTCTCTTGTTGATTGGCATATTGAAACTAGGAGTTCCCATTGAATAAACAATAGCCCAAAATTTATTTCTAAGATTAAGGGAATTTGATTGGACTATGTTATCTGAGATTTAATCCAAAGTAGAAGTGAGTGTTCTTCACGAAAGTTGTTTTTTTTATTAATAGGAAATGCTGTTACATTTGTCACCTAAAGGTTACTTGGGATGTAAAAGTGGGATAAATAGGGCTTTGGAGCTCTCAGAACTTTGTAACAGCAGCTGTATAACCCTGTTACATTTGTAACAAGCAAAAAACGAAATGTAACACTTTCTTCTCCATTTGTAACAGAATGAAACAAAAAATGTTACACCTTAAGTTGTTGTACAATAGAGAGTTGTGTACTATGTGACAGATGTGACAATATTTTTTGCTACTGGCTGTGTTTTCTATTGGTTTTGGGGTGGTTTGTAGTTGAAGCTGTTGGATAATCAAGTCTTTTTCTTTTAAAGATTTTGTTGAAGTATTCTCTATAAAAGTGGAGTTAAAAAATACGCCACAAAATAATGCCACAAATTTGTTTTATAATCAAAATAGTGTAACTTTGAATTAATGAACTTTTCAAGTTGATTTTGCTAAGTAATAGATATTCAAATCTATAAAGGATTAAACAATATGGTATAAAAGCAGAGTCAATCTTTACAAATGATTTATAAAAAATCAAAAGTTTGTTTTCAGTGCTTGGCGGCAGTGAAGACATTCAACTTGAACCAAACTTAACAATTCTCGAGCTTAGGTATGTTCATTTATGATCTGATGCGGTCAGATTAAATTATTAAACCCACAATTTTTAATGAAAGAAGATTTGTTAACCAAAGGAAAGATTAAGAATCTGTCAGACTTGTTTGAGCAGACAGATACTAACTTTCAAGATTTACATGAGAGGTTGGGTATAACCAAAACAAAATTAACCCGACTGAAAAACAATCCTGAAGGAGAGGGCACAACAACATTAGCCAAAGCCATCTCCAAACTAACTCAAATACGAGCTAGTTTAATTGTCAGGAAGCTCAGGTTAGGTTATGCAACTATTACACTACAGCAACTAGAACGAATAGAAAGCATAGAATAAGCTGAATAAACCTTCCACGAATACTTACCATTCATCTTACCCATTCCCACTAAAGACGAAAAACAGATTATAAACCTTAAGAAATTAAGGGAGGCTAATCTATGTCTAAGCTGAGGGAAAAATTATCAAGTACAAAATTGAATTAATTATCATTACTAAACTTATAAAATGCTATTAGAACATTTGAAAAAGTATAGTATAGAGAACGAAATTCAACTATATGGGAAGAAGGATGAATTAGGTATGCTCTATATACTAATTCGTCACATCATTGTTGAATGGGAAAAATCTATACGAAAAGGAATTACAACTAGAGTACCTGTCTATATTGAAGAAAGGACATTGGAACTGGCTACTCGATTTATTAGAGTACACCACTTCTCTAGGCAGAGAGAAGAAAAAGCAGCATATCTGCAAAGTCTGTCTTCATGGTCAATAGATATCGCTGAGTCCTACTTCCAAAAAAGAATGGATGAGCTTGGAGCAACGAAAGAAGATTTACTGACAACTATTATAGATGGTAAGTCAAGCACTGAAGAGGATTGTTTTAGTTGCGATCTAAAAACAGGTAATATTGAAATCCTTATTACTAGCCTTGATGGTCAACTCATTTATTATGAGAAGGAAGAACAACAAAAACTGTATAAGCTAAAGCGATTAGCAAAACCAAAAGGATCTGCGAAATACCTTCTTCCTAAATCTGGAGGAACTTATCCCTTCTTTCCTGAGCCATTAAAACAACATTACAAGGCAAAGAAGCCTATTGATATTCTGTATATCACAGAAGGTGCTTTCAAAGCCTTCAAAGGTTGTTTGCATGGTATGGCTGTTATTGGCTTGTCGTCGATCACTCATTATAGAGATGCTAAGAGCACGAAACAAAAACCACGATTGCATGAAGACATTATCAAACTAATAGAGGTTTGTCAAGTCAAACAGGTGGTTATCTTGTGGGATGGTGATTGTCGGAATATTGACAAGAAAAACTTGGAACTAGAACAGGAGCTAAGCAAACGTCCTAAAGGATTCTTTGAAGCAGTAAAAAAGACAAGAGACTTAATCAAAAGTGCTAAGTTGGAACATTACCCCAAAGTATATTTTGGAACTATACGAACCGAAAATATTGATGACAGACCCAAAGGCTTAGACGATCTTCTAATCCTGATGCAAAAACAAAGCGACCAAAAGCTAAGAGCTACTATAAAGAAAGCATTGAGCCTCGAAAGCAAAGATAATCCTTACTTTTACTTCTGCCACATTAGCAACAATTCAGAAACCCTTTGCGAATACTTTTGCCTAAACGATGCCAAACAATTTTACAATAAACATGTAGAACTAATTGGTGAAAAGGAATTTATCTATAAAGGTGATCGCTACCGTTACTCTGAGACTAAAAACGAACTGGATTTATTGCAACCACAGTTTTTACAGGATTTGAGATGGATAGGAGATGATTTTTTTCAATTGGTTGATGTTCCTATCCCTTCAAAGGGAGATAAATTGCTAACCATGAAGAAATTACAAAAGGTAATGAAATCAACCTTGAAGGATCTTTATGGAAGAGGGTTTATGCGATTCATGAGAGGAATGCACTACATAGGCTTTTGTAATGTTCCTAACCACTTCAATTATCAGTTTGAAATTCCAACTGAATCAGGAAAGTACTATAACAAATATTTCCCCTTTGAGCATGAACCAGAAAAAGGGAATTGTGATAGCATTCTGATGTTCATTCGACACATATTTGGAGAGCAATATGAAATGGGCTTGGACTATTTAGAATTATTGTTGATCAAACCAACACAAAAGCTCCCTGTAATTTGTTTTTACTCTCCTGAAAATTCAACAGGTAAATCTATATTTGGAGCATTGCTATGCAATATATTCAAAAACAACATTGTCTTTATCAATAATGATGATTTGAAGTCTGAATTTGGCTTAGATAGATTTGCAGATAAGTTGGTAGCAATATGTGATGAAACCTTATTAGAAAGAAAGAAAGATGTAGAACGAATCAAATATGTTTCCACAGCAGAAGAGGCACTAATGATAAATCCTAAAGGAATGAGTGCTTATTTATTGCATACCTATGTCAAGTTGATATTCAATAGCAATAATCTGAGAATGATTCATGCTTCTGAAAATGATGAACGATTTTGGGTAATCAGGACTTACAAACCCAAACACAAAGACCCTGACTTACTCGAAAAGATGAAATTGGAAACGAATGCTTTTGTCCATTTTCTGAAGCATAGAAAACTGAGTACCGAAAAGAAAGGGCGTATGTGGTTTGACCCTGAGCTTATTCGTACTGCAACCTTGGAACAAGTGGTTCGTGTCAATGAGCATGGAGATGTTCAGGAGCTACGAAGAAAACTCGAAGATTACTTTATTGACTTTCCCTACGAACAACAATTAATGCTTTCTACCAAAGATATAATTGATGAGTTGATGCAAGGTAAATCTCGTGCTTGGATAGAAGAAATTCTAAGTAATCGACTTGGAGTTTGCAAGTATATGAAGGGAGGTAAAACAGCTGTAAAACGTGGCTATATTATGAAACGAATAGAACGCTTTGGAAGTAGTACAGGAGAATATGAGGACAAGAAAATATCTAAATCACCTCAGCGTGTTTGGGTGTTTCCTAGAGAATCATTTGTATCTGAACAGGTTTCTTATGAAGATGAACAGGAAGGAGAAATTACACAAGATTTCTTGGATAGCATTCATAAGAAAATGAATTAATGAATGGCTTTTCTAATCGCATTTCTAAATAAGGTTCTCAATACAATCCTAAATGAATTGTAAATGGCGTTCTAAATGAAGAATAAATGGCTGTAGGCATAGAAAACGCAGTTCTAAATGAAAATGACAATAATTCTAAATACATACTAAATGGGATTCTCAATGCACTCTCAATAAGTTCTAAATGATGTGCTAAATGACAATTATTAAGCACTATAAAAAGAATAAAAACAAGCTCTAACTGCGATATATAAGCAGTTAGAGCTTCATTGTTTAAATTTTAGGAAATAGTTTTGCAGAATTGTCTTCATCTCTCCATCCAACAGAACGAAGGTAACTATCGGTTTGGTCAATAGAATAATGTCCTGCCTGTTCTTTTAGGAATTTCATAGAAGCTCCATTTTTAATAGCATGTAACATACCTGTAGGCTTCCAACTATAGAGCTTGTATCTTACAGAAGGTAAACCTACTTTTTTTAGAATGCCACGATGCCATTCTCCATAGGTGTTCATACCTGCTTTTTTAAATTCATTTAGAGAAGAAGGGCAAAGATATTCCCCCAAGTTTCGATGTTTTACAATAGCACTTAATTCATCCATAAAAACAGGAGGAATAACAGGGTATCTTGTCTTTTTGTTCTTACTAATAGAAGCATCCACTATAATCTTTTCCTCTTCCAAAATGACATCTCCAACTTTTAAACATCTAATTTCCCCTGGTCGAATGAAGCAGTAATATTGTAAGAGGCAAACCAACCAAAGTTTTGGTTGATGCTCTAATATTGCATTTTTCATTCGCTCCACATTTGAATTAGAAAATGGATTGAGTGGAGTAGGATTTGACTTTATCGGTTTTATACCTTTGAAAAGTTCCCCAATATCTTCTTTGCTTAAATCTAATGCTTCTGTAAATAGTTGTTTTAGTACCGTTCGGTAGTTCTTGTAGGTAGTAGGACTTTTCGTTTGCATTAGATGCAAAAAGAAGTTTTTTAATGCCTTGTTGTTGAAATCGTCAAAGCCTAACCAAGTAAAAAAAGTATCTATCATACTTTTATGACCTTGATAGGTTTTAGGTCTCCAAAAGCCTTTGCGAAAATTCATATAGCTCTCAATATCTTTTTGAGTTCTACTTTTAAAAGCTAGTTTTTGCTTCTTTATGATTTCATCAATCAATTCTTGAGCAACACGATTTCGTCCTTTTTTTGTTGTAATACGGTTTATTCTCCCATAAACTCGGATGCGCTTACCATTCAAATAATAGTAAACGAACCAATTTTTAGAGAGGTCTCCTCCTGCATTATAAAGTTGAGGTGGAATCCATTCTTTGTTCATAAAATTAAATTTTAGAACCAATTGAATGTCTCCAGAGTTGGCGGTAGTTAAATTCCCATAGACAAGAGGCTTGTCTATGAGAATTTTTAACTCGCTGTAAATCATTGATTTATAGCGACTTGTGGAGAATATCGGAGTCGAACCGATGACCTCTTGACTGCCAGTCAAACGCTCTAGCCAACTGAGCTAATCCCCCTTGTATGCTGCAAATATAATGCTTTTGTTTTAAATTCAAAATCTCTTCATTTACTTTTTAGATATTGTCTTGAAATATATCAAATCGTCCTCTCAGCTTAATTTTTTAATCCCAAAATTATATTTAAAGAGTGGGCTGTTGTACCTTTGGATTTCATACATAAAAAAATTGTAGGATGAAGACTAAAAGTCACAAACAAGATAAGGTAAACGTGGTTACGCTAGGATGTTCCAAAAACATGGTCGACTCCGAAGTGTTGATGCATCAATTGCAAGTCAACGACTACGAGGTGGTGCACGATAGCAACGACGAAGACGCTAATATTGTTATAGTAAATACTTGTGGCTTTATTGATTTGGCCAAAGAAGAGTCGATTAATACTATCTTACAGTATGCCGATGTAAAGTCAAAAGGAGATATCGACAAATTATACGTCACAGGATGTCTATCGCAGCGCTACAAAGAAAATTTAGAGCAAGAAATTCCGGAAGTTGATGCCTTTTTTGGAACCGTTGAACTGCCCGCTTTGCTCGAAAAATTAGAGGCCGATTACAAGCATGAACTCATTGGAGAACGTCGCTTGATGACTCCACCGCATTATGCCTACCTCAAAATATCGGAAGGCTGCAACCGAACTTGTACTTTTTGTGCCATCCCCTTAATGCGCGGCAAACATATTTCTAAAACCATCGAAGCATTAGTCAAAGAAGCACATTCGTTGGCTAAACAGGGTGTCAAAGAAATTATGTTAATTGCACAAGAATTGACCTATTACGGACTCGATATCTATAAAGAAAGAAAATTGGCGGATTTATTAAGGGCACTTTCTGATGTCGATGGTATCGAATGGATACGTCTACATTATGCCTACCCAAGCAAATTTCCGCTCGATATTTTCGACGCCATGAAGGACTTGCCAAAAGTATGTAACTATATAGATATGCCTTTGCAACATGCCAATAATGATATCCTCAAGCGCATGAAAAGGCAAATCACTCGGGAACAAACTGTAGCCTTGGTCGAAGAAGCTCGCAAAAGAGTTCCTAATATTACCTTCAGAACGACCTTATTGGTGGGTTTTCCGGGCGAAACAGAAGCTGAATTTCAGGATATGGTCGATTTTGTACAAGAAATGAAATTCGAACGTGTAGGCGTCTTTCAATATTCCCACGAAGAAAATACAGCCGCCTATGATGTAGAGGATGATGTTCCTGCCGACGTCAAAGAGGCCCGTGCTGCAACCCTGATGTCGGTTCAAGAACAGATATCGTGGGAAAATAATCAAGCTAAAATAGGGCAACAATTCAAGGTCTTATTCGACCGTATTGAAGGCGAGTTTTTTGTAGGCCGTACCGAATTCGATTCTCCTGAAGTCGATAATGAAGTTTTGGTAACAGTAGAGGATAACTTTGTACGGATTGGTGACTTTGCAAAAATCGAAATAACAGATGCTACGGAATATGACTTATACGGCACCGTTGTTTCGTAGTCAATTAAATTTTCTGATTTAGCGGTTAATTTTTATTAATTGTAAAAATTGCCTTTATCTTTGTACTACATTCATTGAATCACCAAATACCGAATAGACACTCAAATATTCCTCTAATCATTTCAAATTTATATTTTTGAATATGGAAATTATTAAAAACACCGAAAAAAACAACCATAAAATGGGGTGGTACAAACGCGACAAAAATAGTATTACAACAGCAACTTCTCAGAAAAAAGAAACTCCAGATGGTATTTGGCATCAGTGTAACGCCTGTAAAACTACCTCTACGACCAAAGACTTGGTCGAAAACCTTTACGTATGTCCTGCCTGTAATCAGCATGAAAGAGTCGGATCACAAGAATATTTCGACATCATTTTCGACAAAGCCAAGTTTACGGAGATGTACTCCGATGTAATTGCCTACGATTTTTTAGAATTTACCGATCTTAAGCCCTATGCTGACCGTCTAGAAGCAGCTCGTGCAAAAACAGAATTAGATTCTGCTATTAGAGTTGCCAAAGGCAAAGTCAATAAATTGCCGTTTGTTATTGCTGCCATGGATTTTGGTTTTATTGGAGGTTCAATGGGTTCTGTGATGGGTGAAAAAATTGCCAAAGCCATTGATTACTGTATTGAACATCAAACACCCTTTATGATAATCTCAAAATCGGGTGGGGCTCGTATGATGGAATCAGCATTTTCTTTAATGCAAATGGCTAAAATTTCTGCCAAGCTGACGCAACTTGCAGATGCTAAGGTTCCTTATTTGTCTTTTTTAACCGACCCTACAACAGGGGGCGTTTCAGCATCTTTCGCTATGCTTGGAGATTTCAACTTTTCGGAACCCAATGCCCTTATTGCTTTTGCCGGGCCAAGAATTGTCAAAGAAACGCTCAAAATCAAAGAACTACCCGAGGGATTTCAGCGTTCCGAGTTTTTGTTAGAATGTG
>CAJQQM010000057.1 GCA_905480485.1 uncultured Aureispira sp. | reverse complement strand
AAGGCGTGTTGCCAATCGTCTCAAGAATATTGTTATAATAATTAGCCATTTTCAATCTTTTTTGTGCAGTTTAGATATATAATTGAATCTATTTATAGTAACAGATTTAATACATTACCGCAAAGGTAGCAAAAGCTATAATAGCTACTAATAAATAGCACACAAATTATGCAGTGGATTAAAAAATAAGACCTAAAAATGAGACATTCCCAACAAATAGGAACATCTCAATTTAAAGACAGACAGATAAGATAATTTATTTTAAAAACCTACCCCTTTATCAAGGTTAAATTTGATGGAGGTAGGTTGCTGCAATTGAAAAAAAGATATATTATCTAGATAACAATCGCGCTCGGGGGAATTGAGTATGAATTGGGTATAATCAGGTACTCCAATTAGAAACGGCTGATTCTTGCGGAAAACAGCCAAAAGGTAAAAATCCTGTTGAACTTAGCATATCAATGATGTTTTAACCTTTCGTCAATTCAAATATAAGATAAGCTTTTTTGAAAAGCAAATTATTTGTTATCTTTTTGATTATAAAAACATAAATATATAATCACATTAGTTATTTATTGGTGTTCCACAAACTCCAAAAAGCTGATTTACAGCGAAATAAGGACAAAATACAGGTACAACGTTTAAAATCTTAAATTAGCGACTAAATTACCCCTTTCATTTGTAAAAAAACCTTATTTTTGAAGTTCTACTATTGGCCTTTTAAATGCAACAACTATGAAGATAATCTGTGTCGGACGCAACTATGCAGCACATGCAAAAGAACTGAACAACCCTATACCTAGTCAGCCTATCTTGTTTCTTAAACCAGATACCGCTCAATTGCTCGATAATTCTCCTTTGTACTACCCTAATTTTACAAAAGAGCTACATTACGAGGTTGAAGTCTTACTCAAGATTTGTAAAAATGGTAAATTTATTCAACCGAAGTTTGCTCCTGAATACTATCGTGAAGTATCTGTAGGAATTGATTTTACGGCTAGAGACGTACAACGTAGATGCAAAGAAAAAGGACATCCCTGGGAAATTGCCAAAGCTTGGAATCATTCAGCTGCAATTGGCCAATTTATACCAAAAGAAACAGCTTTCGACCCCTCCGGGCAGCTTCAATTCTCGCTCAAAAAAAACCATAAACTGGTTCAAGAAGGCAACAGCAAAAACATGCTTACAAGCTTCGATGCATTGATTAGTTATATTTCTCAATACTTCATGTTGCTACGAGGAGATATAATTTTTACGGGCACCCCTAAAGGAGTTGGGCCTGTAGACTGCGGTGATCAACTCGAAGGATTTATTGGTAATCAGTCACTTCTGAAGTGTGCCATCAAATAAAAATACGCAATATAATGACAAACTGAACACTTGTTTTTTGTTGTTAAATTGTCAAAAGGAATAGATAACTCAAGAGAGGCATCTTTTTTATCAGAAAATTTTGTTATTTTTGTGCCACAATAAGGGTGCAGTAGCGCTGCAAACATGGATAAATTCGCTCGCCTTTAAACTGCAAAACTTTGATAAACAATTAAATCTATAAAACGATGGATACAGATTTCATGACTCCAGATACTTCTGAAGATTTACAAATGATTCGCGAAAGCGCACGCAATTTCGCCGAAAAAAACATTCGTCCACATGTAATGGAATGGGATGAGTCACAACACTTTCCTAAAGATTTGTTTCGCAGCATGGGCGAACAAGGCTTTATGGGTATTTTAGTCCCTGAAGAATACGGTGGGTCTGCCCTAGGTTATCAAGAGTATATTACGATTATCGAAGAAACCACTAAAGTTTGCAGTTCTATCGGTTTGTCCTTGGCTGCACACAATTCGCTTGGAACCAACCACATTTTGATGTTCGGAAATGAAGATCAAAAAAGTAAATACCTTCCTAAATTAGCTTGTGGTGAGCATTTAGCATTCTGGGGCTTAACAGAAGCTAATACAGGTTCGGACGCAGGTCGTATGCAATGTGTAGCTAAAGAAGATGGTGATTATTTTGTTATCAACGGCAGTAAAAACTGGATTACACATGGTATTTCTGGTGATGTAGGCGTTGTTATTGTCCGTACCGGCGAACCGCTAGATAGTCACGGTATGACCGCCTTTATTATCGAACGCGGCATGGAAGGCTTTTCAGGCGGCAAAAAGGAAAATAAATTAGGTATGCGTGCTTCCGAAACTGCAGAACTTATATTTGACAACTGCAGGGTGCACAAAAGTCAGGTATTGGGCAAGGTAGGAGAAGGCTTTGTTCAGTCTATGAAAATATTAGATGGTGGCCGTATCTCTATCGCTGCTTTATCTCTTGGTATAGCAAAAGGGTCGTACGATGCTTCCCTCAAGTATTCTAAAGAAAGAGAACAATTTGGCAAGCCTATCTCTAGTTTTCAGGCTATTTCGTTCAAGTTAGCAGATATGGCTACTGAAATAGAAGCTTCAGAGCTATTAACTAGAAAAGCCGGCTACCTAAAAGACAAGCATTTACCCGTAACCAAAATTTCAGCTATGGCCAAATATTATGCCTCTGAAACTTGTGTTCGCGCTGCTACTGAAGCCATTCAAATTCACGGTGGATATGGTTTTACCAAAGACTTCCCTGTTGAAAAATTCTTTAGAGATTGCAAATTGTGTACGATTGGCGAAGGAACTTCCGAGATACAAAAATTGGTTATTTCCAGAAAAATATTGAAAGATTAAGCGCTTTCAATGCAAAATTGAAAATAATTACAGAACCTGTTCTTCATTCAACAGGTTCTTTTTTATTTTTAAAACACACCTAAATTTTTTAAGATGAAATTACTAACAACTTCCATTCTAGTTTTATTCCTGACAAACGCAACACTAGCACAACACCTTGGCTTTGGTGCAAAAGGCGGTCTTTTGGTTGGCACTCAAAAAAACAAACGCGCTTTGATATCTTACCATGCTGATGTTTTCTTCGAAAGCATGGGCAAATGGCAAGGCGAGGCGCTCAAAAGAAGAATTGGATATGTTATTCAAGCAGGCTATCACCGCAGAGGTGCCTCTTACAATAATGGACTATTTGGTAGTAACAATAATTTTGTTGTCAGCGACCTTTTTCACAACATTGTAGTATCGGCGCTACTCAAAGGTAGTTTTGAAGTGGGTAAATTTGCTCCTTATTATGCTGCAGGATTACGCCTAGAGATTACGCCGGACAGTTCTTTTTCGCAGGTAGTTAATCCAAGAGACGCGCAGGGAGTTACCCCCGTCAATTTTGGTCTATGGTTGGGCGGAGGTATCGAATGGGAACCGCCTAATAGCCCACTCGGTATTTTCTTAGAACTAAACATTAGTCCCGACCTGACGCCTCAGATTTTCTTTCCGAAAGGTACTCAAGTGCAGTATCCCGATTATTTCAATCCTGGATCCACAAGGGTAGAACAGTTCCAAGAAGACTATCGCATCCTCAATTTAAGTATCGAACTAAGTTTAGGTATCAAATTTTTGCTCAAAAAGCAAGCAAAACCCATCGAATAAACTCCCAAATTCCCAACACTTATGAACATCATGATATTTGCTATTCCCGTATTTTTTATACTAATCGGTGTTGAATTGCTGATTGAACGCAAGCACCAAGCCAATTGGTACCGCCTCAACGATGCAATGAGCAATATCAGTTGCGGTATTAGTCAGCAAGTAAGTGGTGTTTTCATGAAAAGCATTGGGCTACTAGCTTATGTATTGTTGTATGAAAACTTCAGATTGCTCGACATTCCCAATACCTGGTGGTCCTATTTATTACTCTTTTTGGGCATCGATTGCCTTTATTACTTTTTTCATCGGTATTGCCACGAAATTAATATCTTTTGGGGTACGCATGTGGTGCATCATCAAAGCGAAGACTACAACCTATCCGTAGCCTTGCGCCAAAGTGCTTTTCAATCGCTAATTTCCAGTGTCTTTTATTTGCCTTTAGCGATTTTGGGTTTCGACCCTATCCCTTTTTTGTTGCTAAACACCCTTCAAACGCTCTATCAGTTTTGGATACACACCGAAGCTATTCGCAAAATGCCAAGCTGGTTCGAATTTGTTTTTAATACGCCTTCGCATCATCGGGTACACCACGGTAGAAATCCCGAATACATTGATAAAAATCACGGCGGCACCCTGATACTATTCGACCGGATATTTGGCACTTTTCAAGAAGAAAAAGCCCCTGTTGTGTACGGAGTGACCAAGCCTTTGTCTACCTGGAATCCTATTTGGGCTAATTTTGATTATTACAAAACATTGTGGCAAGAGTTTATGCTTGTAAAAGGACTGGGTAATAAATTCAGATTACTGATTGAAAAGCCGGGTTGGCGACCGGCATCTATTGGTGGCCCGCTTTTTCCTCCTGCCGTTGATCGACAAAAACAAGAAAAATATCAAACGCAAATTTCTCCTGCATTAGGTTCTTACAGTTTCTTACAGTACATTATATTGTTGGGCGCAACAACTATTTTTTTGGCAAGCGCTGGAAAAACAGATAGCTTATTAAGCGCCCCTTATCTAGTAGGATTGCTCCTTATATTATGGACAGTTGCAGCTTTAGGCATCTTAGCTGACCACCGCAAAATCGCCCTAAGCCTTGAGATCGGCCGTTTGCTAGCGATTCCTTTCTACTTGTATTTACTTCCTATGTGGGGCGTTCAGTTTGCCTACTCCACTGCTTTAATCGTCGGTGGTTCTTCGTTGAGTATTTTGTCCATCGGATTTTTATTAAGCCTAAAAAAAGAACTAAACCGCTAAATTGCTAAAAGGATGAATGAGGAAGAATTTCAGGTTCTGCTTGAGCTTCATTTTGTTTAAATGCCTTTATAAGTCGATAATAAACTATAGTTGCTACAAAGTATAAGATAACGGTGAGCATAAAAATATTGACATAGGCTATTTGCTGCTTGCGGAGAAAAGCGAAAATCAAGGAACTAAAAAACCAAGAGCCAGACCAAATTGAAGCATTTAGGGCCGCTATCATCTCTTGATTTTTTTTGCCAACATAATATAAGGTCATTTCAGAAATAGCCGGCGAAGCCACCTGCATCAAAGGTTGACGCACCAAAAATGCTACTATCGCAATCATTGAAGCCCATTTATAGTGTTGATACCATTCGGTAGAAGCCATGACGAATAAAGCAACTACAGCCAAAACCTGAAATCCATTAATCACTACATTATATCCATATTTTCTTCTGATTTTTGGAACAAAAAACATCACAAGCACCACTAAAACAAAACTCATAGCGCCAAAAAGAGAAAATGACTTAGAATCAATCCCATGTACATTCAAAAAAAACAAATTAATAAAGGGAATTGTTAACCCTGCCCCAATGGCAATTAATAATGTAGGGAAGGTAGCGTAGCCGATCTTACGCCAATCATAAGACCTAAAGATTGCTTTGAGCGGAATTGGATTTGAAATATTTTCTACAAGATTAATTTTGAATGTAAAGTACACACTACAGTAGCCTAAACAGGCAAATATCCATAAAACAGTTTCTTCGGTAAAAAAGCTAGCTGAAATCGAATTGAGTACATAATTACTAATCCCTGCAAAAAAAGCAGTTGCGCTAAATATCTGAAAATAAAGTGTGAGCGCTTCAGAGTGTTTAGGTTTTGGTGTATTAAGGATTATAAACGGCAATGCCGTTACTTTTATAAAAATAGAACTAACTCCGAATACAAACATCAATACTTCTGCAATATCATAGTAGCCGTAATGTAAACTAGTGAGCATTAACAACATTAAAGAGGGGGTACTAATCGAAGCCACTCTAAAGAAATAAAGCAATTTTTTTCCTTTGATGTACAAACCTAAGGGGAATGCAAACAATACAATTGCTGCGTATTTGTACGCCATTAATTCTGCCATCTGACTATCTATAAAGCCCAATTTTTCTAGATAAAAATTGAACAAAATAAACAATGAAGCATCGATTAATTGGATAAAAAAAACAGCTCCAATTAAATGTAATATCGGGCGTGGCACATTTGCAAAATCGAGCAAGACTTGTTTGAACATATAGATGGATAAGCCATTAAGAATGAGAAACAAAACATAAAACACACTACTATATGAACCTTCTGTCTTGAATAGGGTTTATAAATGTAATCTAAATCCTTTAATTATTTGTAATAATGACTCTTGAAGCCGTTTTATTTGTTCTTTCTCTCAATCTTTTGGGATTTGCTTGGTGCTACATCATGCAAAGTGACCACCTGACCGATTTGATCTACAGCTTCAGTTTTTTGGGACTAGCCGCCTTGCTTTTCACCCAACAAGCTAGTTCTTTTTTCCACCTTATTTTATTTTTTTTGATTGCTTTGTGGAGTACAAGACTAGGCTTGTATCTAGTGTACAGGGTTAGTGTGATGGGCAGGGACAAACGCTTTGACAAAATGCGGAAAAACTGGCGACGTATTGGTAGTTTTTGGTTGCTACAAACCATAAGTATTTTAGTTATCTCATTACCCCTTATGTTTATCTTTAACAAAGACATCGATTCTATCAAAACCATTCACCTATTGGGTTTTGGGCTTGCCATACTTGGATTAATCATCGACAGCATTGCAGATTTCCAAAAATTTCGCTTCCGTCGAAACCCCAATAATAAAGGTCTTTTCATACAAAGTGGCCTGTGGAAGATTGTTCAGCACCCCAACTATAGTGGAGAAATACTTTTTTGGTGTGGTATTTTTATAGCTTTTGCTACCTTTGCGGTAATGTATTAAATCTGTTACTATAAATAGATTCAATTATATATCTAAACTGCACAAAAAAGATTGAAAATGGCTAATTATTATAACAATATTCTTGAGACGATTGGCAACACGCCTT
>CAJQQM010000056.1 GCA_905480485.1 uncultured Aureispira sp. | reverse complement strand
ACGGTTTATAGATCTAATACTATCTTTCTACTTTATTGAGCTAAAGGTAGCTCTAATTTTGTATATTTGGGCACGGTCAACTAAATCAATCAGCATGACATACAAAACGATTTTTCACCTAGGTTTATTCCTTATAATCTGCCTAGTTTCTTGTAAAGAAAGCAGCAAGCCTGCATCTCAAAACCAAAGCAAGCCGGTCCTCTCAAAACTAGAAAGGTTATTTTTAGAAACCCAAATAAACAGGTTGCGGGTACGGCAAACTCCAGATTTAGAAGGCGCTGTTTTGAAAGTATTGCCCCAAGGTGAAATCGTTGAATACCAACACGATAGCACTAGATTTAGCACTAGCATTGAATACAATAAAACTACTTATAATTCTAGTTGGTACAAAATCAAAACGCCAGACAATACGGAAGGTTGGGTATATGCCGCTTTTTTGACTTATTTAACACTCGAAGAAAATCGGCTGTATCTTCAAAAAAAAGAAGCACAAGAACTGAAAGAACAAAGCAATGAAAATAATGCTGGGTTATTGCAGCGACAAGGAAAGCAAAAAAGTGCCCCTGTGCAAAAAGGATTGGTTGAACAATATCAAAAATACCTCGCTAAACTACCAAAGAACGATCCTAAATCGGTTTCAAAAGCGATTTCAAAATATAAATCTAACATTATCGGTCAAAACACCAATACTTGCGATGCTGCATATGTTGTTTTTGATGATTTTTATCAAAAAGTTTTGTTATTTGTAGGCCGTCGGGTTGCAGGTAAATACCAACATCTATACGAAGAGGTACAGCGGTATCAATCCTCAACGATGCGACATGACGATTTTTGTTTGTTATTACGCGACAATGGTTTCAACTTCGGAATTGAAGAAGATGCGGTGATTCTAGTGGAGGATGTCGATTTTTTGTATCGTATTTTTTACAGAGAATGCTCAACGCCAATGCGCACGTGGATGAATCAGTACCAAAAGGAAGTACCCAATTTTTGGTTCGAAGACGAACAATTACGCATCCCTCCCAAAACCTTAGCTAGATGGGTTCTTTCCTGGAATTATTTTGTTTTTTTATACCCTGAGTTTATTTGGAACGACAGAGCCCAGGAACGCCTAAACTTTCAATTGAAGCTATTGCTACAAGGCAGTGAATCAAGCCTGTCTTACGATAAGAAAACAAAACTTGTACGGCCTGAATATTTAGAGGCTTATCGATTTATTGTCGACAATTACCCAAAGTCAAAAATTGGTATTGCCTTTAATAACTATTTGCAACTATTGCAAGATAACAACTTGCAATTTTACGACGATTTGAATCAAATACAACTAGATATAATCCAACAGTTTTCTAAAAATAAAGCAGGAAATTAAATTTAGCCCCTTAGTAACAAGGCGGGTGATTAGGTTGCAACATCTGAGAGGGCCCGTTGCATTGTAGATGATTTTAGAAGACATTCTTGGTACTCAGCCTCGGGGTCTGAATCGTAAACTATTGCTCCACCTACTTGCATTGAAAGATATTGCTGAGCTTTGTTGTATAAAATTGATCGAATCACCACATTAAAATCAAAATCCTTTTGAGGATTTATATATCCAACGGCTCCGGAATACAATCCTCTCTTACTTTTTTCTAGAGATTCTATAAGTTGCATGGACCGCACCTTAGGTGCACCTGTCATAGAACCCATCGGAAAAGCTTCTTTGAGAGCATCCAACCAATTTTTGTCCGCTCGTAAACGCCCCTTAACGGTCGATATCATTTGAAAAACAGTTTCAAAAGAATAAATTTTGAATAATTCATCAACTTCAACCGAACCTGCCTGACAACTTTTTGCTAAATCGTTTCGAACTAAATCGACGATCATTACATGTTCAGCCTTATCTTTGATACTATTTTTCAGTTTCTCCTGTTGCGCAACATCTTGTTCTTCGTTAGCCCCTCTAGCAATAGTTCCTTTTATAGGTTGAGAAATAATTTCTGCACCTCTTTTGGCTAAAAACCGTTCGGGTGAGCCACAAAGCAAATGAAAATCGTTGATTTGATAATAGGCGCTGTAAGGGGCCTTTGCGATAGAATTAAGACGATTGTACAAATTTAAAGGCTGAAGTTCTACCTTTTCTGCATAATACTCCTGACAGAAGTTCATTTCATAAATCTCCCCTTCCAGGATGTTTGATTTAATAATTTGAACCGTATCGAGGTAGGATTTTTTTGACATTTTAGCTTGTAGGTCAATTGTCCCTGAAGGGCTGCTGTCCGGAACGAACTGTTTTAGAATACAATCGAAAATAACAGTAGGTTTCTTCGTTGATGACCACAACTCTAAAAGTTGATTATCGTGAAAGATAAACAAGGTTTCAGGCACAAAAAAAAACAAATCTTGCCCTTCTAAATAATCGCTATTTTGACTACTTAAATCTTCTAATTCATTTTTTAAATCATAACTTAAATGGCCAAAATACCAGTCTTCTTTATGTCGGCAAAATTGATATAACTCGTCGAAAGCCGTACCCGATTCTACTACTTTCAAAGAACGTTGAACACCAACAGCCAACAAACATTCATATTGACCATATGCATCTTTTTTATATTCATTACTATCCAAATAGCAAAGCACGGTAGATTGCTGATGCGCCCAACTCAAAGCTTTTTGCTTTAAAGTTTTGAGACAGTAGGTAGAAATATCTATAATAGATTGCTGCATAATGAAAGCCTATACTAAAGAAGCTACTCCGGTTGAATGGAGTAGCTTATTAAATTTATACTGCAGACGACTCTGTCGTCATCTTATCTTTTTTTGGTGCGCGAATTTTTAAAATTGCGGTTCTTAGAAGTTTTATTCTTCGAATTCTTATTCTTCGAATTATTTTTTTGATTGTTTTTAGAGTTATTTTTGGCATAACGCCCAGAAGATTTACGCGAACTATTGCCGCTGTTGCTTTTCTTCTTGCTCACATTCGAAAGCATATCCAAATTAGCCCCTTCGTGAATTGTTAATTCTCCCTTCGATAATTTTGCAAACTCCTCTGCAATCACTTCGTCACTCACATTTTCTCGGTTCCATACCTTATAAGACATTTTCATGTACGACCCTATAATCGAAACATATTCCTTTTGTTGTTCGATATCGGTCATTGTTTTGGCTTTATCAATCATTGTTTTGATATTGCGACCGTAATGTCTAAGGCGTCTCGACTTTGTTGGATAATTGATAGGGTCTGGCTTTCTCTTTAGCCTAGAGTCGGGTAAGTTGTCTGGCAAATCAACATCTAATTCAAAATCAGCCATTTTTAGAACATGAGACCAAACTTTCAATCGATAGTCCTCAACATTCCTTGTATGCGGATACATTGAAATAATCAACTTAACCACCTTTTCTACATAAAGTTGCCGTTTCTCCGGGTCTTCAATAGTTTTGGCATGATTGATAAGATTTTGGGTATTTCGACCATATTCACGAATAATTAAATGGTCTTTCTGTGTATTATAGACTTTCATAGAAAAGTAAATTTCAAAGTTTAAAGGGATTAATGTTACTCAACAGTAACAGATTTAGCAAGGTTGCGTGGTTGGTCTACATCACAGCCGCGCAATACAGCAATATGATAGGCCAAAAGCTGAAGTGGTATTACTGACAACAACGGTGTTAGAGGTTCCTCTGTTTTGGGAATTTCTATGCAATAATCAGCAATTTGAGGAATATGTTCATCTCCTTCTGTAATAATCGCTAACACTTTACCCTTGCGTGCTTTTACCTCTTGTATATTACTAATTAATTTTTCGCGGGTTGAACCACTTGTGGCAATCATAACCACCGGCATATTTTCGTCTATCAAAGCAATAGGCCCGTGCTTCATTTCGGCAGCGGGATAACCCTCGGCGTGAATATACGAAATTTCTTTAAGTTTGAGTGCGCCCTCAAGTGCTACAGGAAAATTAAATCCGCGACCGAGGTACAGCGCATTTTCTGCATCTTTCCACAAATTAGCAATGTACCGAATTTTAGCATCCTGTTCGACTACTTTCTTAATCTTTTGAGGTAGTGATTCTAACTCATTAATCAATTGAAAGTAATACGATTGAGATATCGTTCCACGGTTGTGCGCCAACTGTAATGCCATTAAGGTTAGCAGGGTTATTTGCCCCGTAAAGGCCTTAGTTGATGCCACGCCTATTTCAGGACCTGCGTGAATATACGACCCGGCATCGGTAACCCTTGCAATAGAAGAACCAACTACATTGCAAATACCGTAGGTTAAGGCTTCTTTTTCGTTGGCTAAATCAAGGGCCGCTAGCGTATCGGCGGTCTCTCCAGATTGTGAAATAGCAATAACTACATCTTTGTTATCGATAATAGGGTTTCTATACCTGAATTCCGAAGCATATTCAACCTCGGTAGGAATTCGGGCTAAATCTTCGAATAAGTATTCGCCAATTAATCCTGCAATCCAAGAGGTTCCACAGGCAACAATAATTAGGCGGTCGGCATTTTTAATTCTATTTTCGAACTCCAAGACGCCACCTAGTACAATTAAACCCTTTTTTACATTCAAGCGCCCGCGCATCGCATCAGCAATTGTTGTAGGCTGCTGATGAATTTCTTTGAGCATATAGTGTTCATAACCTCCTTTTTCAATCGCTTCTATTTTTAAATCAAGTTCTTGAATAAAAGGTAACTGAATTTCATTGCCAATGGTTTTGAGGCTTAACTCACCGTCTACCGACAAGGTAACAATCTCTTCTTCTTTAATGTAAACAACGTTTTTGGTGTATTCAACGATGGGCGAGGCATCAGAAGCAAGAAAAAACTCTTTTTCGCCTATCCCTACGACCAAAGGAGAACCTTTACGAGCTGCGACAATTTTAGTAGGCTCTTTTTTGCTAAGTACAACAATAGCATAGGCACCCACTACTTTTGTCAATGCGATTCGAACAGCTTCTTCAAGATCAACATTTTCTTTTTGTTGAATAGCCTCAATTAGATGTACAAGTACCTCAGTATCAGTTTCCGAACTGAAATGATGTCCATCTTTTATTAAAGCAGTCTTTATCGAATTATAATTCTCAATAATTCCGTTATGTATTAGGGCAATTTGTTGGTCTCCAGAGAAATGAGGGTGTGCGTTCACATCATTAGGTTCTCCGTGAGTAGCCCATCGCGTGTGACCAATCCCAATAGAACCATTGATATTTTTATCTTCTGTATGGTCGACTAAGTCCTGAACTTTTCCTTTCTTTTTATAGACATTTATTTGTTCGTTCAACAGGGCAATACCTGCCGAGTCGTATCCACGGTATTCTAGCCGTTGCAAACCTTTTATGAGGATGGGGTAAGCATCCCTATGCCCTATATAAGCAACAATTCCACACATATATTAAGTAGATCTTTGTTTTTTTAATCAACAGAATGATTCTATTGGATTTAGTTTTGAGGTACTTTGGTGTAAGTAAGATATAAAACAGGAGGCTTTGACCCTAGCTGATTGATTAATTTGATTCGTTCAGGGTCGAGTGCTGAAGGCGTGGTAAGATAAATAGATGATTCCTTTGTGTTTCCGTCGACAATTGCTTGCATTTGTTCAGCAAAGTTTATTCTGTAAAGGTATGTTTTAGTATCATTAATTTCCTCAAAAACACCTCCATACAAAAAATAAGAACCTATATTATTTAAAGACGTAGTAACGTCACTGATATAGCCCAAATCGTCATTATCAGCTCTAATTTTAGTCATTATAATGATCGGTTCAGGATACTCTTGTGTGCCTGTATCTGCAACCTGAAAAACCAATTCGGCCTTGTTGATAATAATGTCTCCTAAATTACTAACGTAAGGGAAATCAATTTTAGTATGTAAACCGTCTAAACCTTGTACGTAGACGATGGTGTCGCTTACTGTGTTGTCTGTAAGTGCAACAGGATGATTGTGCGCAAAAGTTGATACAATTTCAGCATCCTCATTGGTAAGAAAATCAAAAGTATTCTGTACCGAACCACCATTAGAAGTGTCGGAATAATACAAGGTTAATTTAGTCATTGGGTCTTTGGACAACAAACGAATAATTGTATTGTTGTTGTAACCCGGAGTAGGTCGGACCTGCACACCTTTGAACCAGTCTTTAAAGTTACTATTGCTTTCGTATATAGCCGTGTCGGCCCCTTGTGGTTGAAGCAAGGTTTGGCCGAGTGCTAACGCAGCAGCATCGTCTAATTTAATTCGGATATGTGGCACAGTTTCTACTCCGTTTAGGGTCAGCACTAACGTATCGTTAGGGTTAAATTCAAAGCCCGTTTTTAAGTAGTCACCTGTGGCAAAACTTACATCTGAAGTATAAAGTTCGGATTCTAAGATATCTTCTGTTAAGCGTAAAACCTCCCAAGATTGAGTCGCTTGTGTAGGCTTGTTGATCAACAATTCTCCGTAGTGACCAAAGTTTTCGTAAGCGAATGTTAGCACCAAAGAGTCAAAAACTGAATTAGGAAATGTCACAGCTGTGATAGGCAATCTAAAATTCAGATAAAAAGAGGCTTCTACATCACCCCACTCAGCAGCAGACATCATATCAGAATATGCACCACACACCATCAAAGAACGATTGGAAGTCTCGGTTGCCTGTGCTTCAATCGTAGTGAGTACCATTGAAACAGTATCGGATGTTATAATCTCTGACTGGGATTGTTCTACTAAAGAAAGGCCTAGTTCGCTTGATTTGCTACAGCTGGTAACAAAAAGTAACCCTACTGCAAAAGGAACGTACAGTAGGGATTTTAAAGTCGTATTCATTATATGTTGTTAGATTTTGATTTATATTGATAAGAGTATTATTACTCTATACAATAACGCTGCGAAAATAGTAATTAGTTGGTAATGTTCCTTATTTAACAGCTCGAATTATTAACTATTCCTCGACAATGGCTAACAATTCTTCAAAAAAATCAAAGTACCTTGATGAAAATTCTTCTTCATAATCAAGAACAGGGTTGGTCAGGTTATCTAAAACCAAATCTGAAGTACCTACAACAGTACCTTCAGAAAACTTAGAAGCCCCTGCATTTAGGTCGAGACCATTATCCGTAAAAAAAGCATCTACGGTATCACCCAATCCATTTGCCGTGATTTTTTCACGAAAGGTATCGTTGAAAGCCGCATTAGCAGCATCGGCATTGTAGGCAGTATACACTACTTGAGAATCCCTGAAGATAGGTTCGTTTTTGTAGGTAGATTTAAACAATGCAGGCAACAAAGAAGTCATCCAACCATGTAGGTGTACAATATCGGGCGCCCATCCAAATTTTTTGACGGTTTCAATCACCCCTTTACAGAAGAATAGTGTTCTGTCTAAGTTATCTTCGAAATAAGCACCTTCGGCATCTTCAAAAACTGATTTACGCTTGAAATACTCCTCGTTATCTAAGAAGTATACTTGCATTCTAGTACCTGGTAAAGAGGCTACTTTGATGATGAGTGGATAATCATCCTCATCCACATTAATATTCATTCCTGACAAACGAACCACCTCATGAAGACGATGTCTTCTCTCATTAATAGTTCCAAATCTTGGCATCAAGATACGAACTTCCATCCCTTGACCTTGCACAAACTGAGCGTATTTGTTAACCAACTCAGAGATTTCGGAAAGTACTGTATATGGTTTCATCTCCTGCGTAACTATTAATATTCTTTTCTTATCAGCCATAAATTCTAAAAAATTGTATTATTGTGTAAATAAAAAACAAGTGCTAAAACAAAAAAAATCGCGCTTGTGTATGCAAATTTACAAAAAAAATCACAATTTGCCCAATTAAACTTATTCATAATCTGTGAATTAACTTTTTTTAATCAAATTGCGATACAATTGTTAAATAAAAGCAGGGCATTGAAACACACTGCTTTGGGGCATTAATCCTATTTTCACAAAGGCCTATTTGATTGAAAAATCTCATCGACTACAACGACCAATCATTCTTTTTATATGTATATTTTCAAAACTGTAGCTGCCTTACAGGCGCACTTAAACGAAATACGCAAGACACATCAACAAATCGGCTTTGTGCCAACAATGGGCGCCTTACACCAAGGGCATCTAAGCCTTGTGGACATCGCAAGAAATAAACATAACTACACC
Source organism: uncultured Aureispira sp. (assembly GCA_905480485.1). Taxonomy (GTDB): domain Bacteria; phylum Bacteroidota; class Bacteroidia; order Chitinophagales; family Saprospiraceae; genus Aureispira. The sequence goes on along the minus strand of CAJQQM010000056.1, from coordinate 3,767 downwards.
GTTGTTTCTATTTTTGTCAATCCTACTCAATTTGGCGACGCCAAAGACCTCGACCACTACCCTAGGCCTATCGAAAGCGATATTTTTAAATTGCAGCAACAACAATGTGACGTTTTGTTTTGGCCCGAACCTTCCGAAATATACCCCAAGAATCATAAGGGGTGCAAAATAGATTTAAAGGGACTGCATTTGAATATGGAAGGGGCCTTTCGACCCGGACACTTTGAAGGAGTAGTAGAAGTTGTAAAACGATTGCTTGATATCATTGAACCCGACACTTTGGTTATGGGCCAAAAAGATTATCAGCAATGTGCTATCATACGGCACCTAATCAAAAGCCTGCAACTATCGGTAAACCTTATTCAAGCACCAATTGTCCGCGAAAAAGATGGACTAGCCATGAGTTCAAGAAATATTCGACTAAGCCCAGAAGGACGTCGAAAAGCAGTTCGATTATCTGCAACCTTGTTTCAAGCCAAAAAAAATGCAGTTTTGATGCCCCTACACCAAGTGAAATCAGAGGCAATTAAATCATTAAATGAAGCTGGGATTGCCATTGATTATTTTGAAATCATTGACGGACTTCAATTGCACTCAATTGATAATTTTGAACAAGCCGATTTAGTGGCGGCATGTACTACCGTTAATATAGACGGCGTTCGACTGCTGGATAATATTATTCTAAAAGGAAACAAAGACCGCTAATCTTTGTGTCTTTCTTAGCAAGGCTTAATATTTCATTTATTTTACAATTAAAAAACCCATAAAATCAAATATATCTACTTTTTGATGTAAATTTGCGGATTGAACAAAAAGTAACAATAAAGCTATTGTTCTTTTGATAACGCCGATTTGAATCAATACATGCAAGATATTAAAATCCATTACAAAAAATTAGCCAGCCACCGCAAAGATTTGCTCAAAGCATTGGCGATTATAGACAGTCCTCAACCCCGCAATAAAATACTTCAGATTTGCAACAAAGCTAAAATTAGCGACCGAAACGAGCGCAATTACTCTATTGTTTCTATCGCGGATGAATTGGAATTTTTGAAAGCAAGCAGCTTCCTCAAAAAAACCATGGATCAAAAATATCAAATCTATCCCAATGTTTTCGATTTTATCCTACGACAAACCCTAAAAGATAAACGACTCAAAAAACTTAGAAAAACCACCCTCGAAGCCTTACCCGGCATGGACAGTCGCAGCAGCTACAACCGTACGGTACAAGCTGTTTTGCGCGACTTGAACTTTGCCTTGTACAACAACGACTTCAACACCTTTAGCAAAGCTAAAGAGTATGCTATACAGCATTACGACATCAAAGCCACTTACATTTACCAAACGTACTTCATAGAACGATTAGGAAAAGAAAATATAGACAAACTCTCCATCGATTTTCAACTTGCTTTTTATCAGTCTAACCTCAAGCAAATGCTTTTCAAACTTGAGAACATTGACGGGCCAATTAATAGCTTGATGAAGCATAAAAAATCTATCAAAGAAGAGAATCAACTATTTTTGCAACAATGCCTAAGCTTGGATGCCCTAATGAAAGGCGATTGGGATAAGGTACAACAGTTGTGGTCTAACAACACTTCGGTTGATGCCCTACGCTTTATTGCATGGATGCATTTTGCCAAAGGTAATAACCGAATGGCCATCGAGTTTTATGACAAAGCACTGCAGTCTTACCGACAAGAAAAAGGTTCTAGAAAGGTGTTCTTTAGAGGATTCCACGGTGCTATTTTTATTTTAGCATTGCTCAAGGACGACAACAAAAAACACTTAGCTCAGATAAAAAAGTATTTCAAAGAGCTTTTTGCGACAGGGGCAGCCAATGTTTTTATTTTATTGCGCGCAGCCATTGAATCGATACAGGGCAATCACGAATATGCCGAAGAAATATTCCAACAAGAATATATCTATTACAATATTGACGGCTTAATGTACCTTTATGTACAAAAATGGACCAATAAATTTGCTCCAAACTGGGAAAAATATGCCCATACACTGCATTTTAAGGCCCTCAAGAGTGGGTATTATTGGGTTGCCTACAATATTGCTACTTTGATGACGCAGGTACCCAACGATCGTAGTGATTTTTATCTAAACACCGTCGAACAATTAAAGGCTAAATTAAACAATCCTCCGTCTTTGTTAGAGGTTATCGCCGTTAAAGAAACTTGGGAAAAAGCACTAGCGGCCCTCGAACTTTTAAACGATCAGCCTTTTAGTTCTGTAGAAAGCTCTGGAAATCGCTTAATTTGGCTGGTAGACTTCGATAAAGAAATACTTGTCCCCAAGATTCAGAAAATAAACAAATCGGGTAAGTGGTCTAAAGGTCGGAATGCGTCTTTGTCTAAACTTGCCCTTGGAGATATCGAGGAAGCGAGCCCACACGATACCCGAGTAGCAAATACCTTAAGTTATGAATCAAGCTGGAACGGACATAATAATATGTACGCTTTCAATGATCTTGACAAAACATTCAAAGCACTCGTAGGGCACCCTTTGTTGTTTTTAAATAAATCTCCTGAAGTTGGCTGCGAATTACAATTGGGGAATCCTGAATTGATGGTTACCGAACAGGAAGATGGTTATATCTTGTCTTCTTCTACCGATTTGAGCCAATTAGGCTATTCCATTATAAAAGAAACCCCTACTCGATTCAAATTTATAGAAATCAGCCCTAAGCAAGTGCAATTGTATAAAGCGATGGGAGGACATCAACTCAGTATCCCTAACAAAGGGCGAGAAAAACTCGAACAAACCCTCAAGAGTTTAGCCAATTTTATTCCACTACAATCGGACCTAGACTTTCAGGATGAAAGTTTGCCGGAAGTAGCGGCCGACAACCGAATTTATATTCATTTATTACCTGTCGGCGATGGATTTCATGTTGAAATGTTTGTCAAACCCTTTCAAAGTAGCCCTCCCTATTATCGTCCCGGCGAAGGTCCTTCGAGGGTCGTGGCCCTGGTTGAAAGCATCAAAAGCACAACACAGCGCGACTTGAACTATGAACAATCTTTGGCAAATCAAATCGTTCAAGATTGCCCTATTTTGGAACATACTCCATCTTATGAGGGGCTTTGGCAGTTTGAAACACCCGATGACTGCTTACAATTATTACGCGATTTAGAACCTCTAAAAGGCAGCGACAAAATTGTAATAGAATGGCCGAAAGGAGAGAAAATAAAAATCAAACAACACATCCATTTTGATCATCTCAAGATAACCATCAAAAAAGAAAATGATTGGTTTGGCTTGTCGGGCAGTATTCAAGTCAATGAGAATTTAATCTTGGATATGCGGCACATGATTAGCATGATGCAGCATCAGAAATCGGAATTTATTGAATTAGATGATGGGCAGTTTTTGGCATTAAGTACCGAATTGAGAAAACAACTCAGTATGATTGATAAGTTTACCGATGAACAGGGTCGGATGAATCAATTGGCAGGCTTTGCTTTTGACAGTTTAAGTGAAAAACTAGAACACATTCAAATTGACGATGCCTGGCAAAATCATATCAATCGACTAAAAAACATTGAAGTAAAGCAATATCTCATCCCTAAAGCCTTAAAAGCTGAATTAAGAAGTTATCAAAAAGAAGGATATCAGTGGCTTTCCAAACTTGCGGATTGGGGAGTAGGCGCCTGCCTTGCTGACGATATGGGATTGGGTAAAACAGTACAAGCCTTGGCCATCATATTAGAACGAAGTTCGGAGGGGCCAAGTTTGGTAGTGGCACCTGCTTCGGT
>CAJQQM010000055.1 GCA_905480485.1 uncultured Aureispira sp. | reverse complement strand
CTTTAATCTACGTAATAATCAAACAGCAGGCAATAGTACGATTCGTGTTATTAATTTACAAGGGCAAGAACTGTTTCAACAAAGGTCTTTCCTTGAGCAAAATGCTAGTTTGAATATTCAAATTGATGACCTTGCCAATGGTCTTTATTTTGTCCAAATTGAAAAGTCTGGTGAATTGGAATCTATACCTATGTTTATCAAAAAATAATAATTTTAAACGATATATAACTAGGGATGCTCACATAGATCATCCCTTTTTTTATTAGCTAAATACAGCATCATGAAATTCAAATTTATCTATCTTCTACTGTTTTTGTCTGTAACAGTAATTGTTTTGCAAAGTCTTTCAGGTGGTGCTGCAGCTAACGGTTTAGGTGATCGTACAGGCTCACCAATTGGAGGTGCTGCAGGTTGTTCTTGTCATGGAGGAGGAGCATTTAGCCCTACGATATCGGTGGTTGTCAAGGATGCAGCACTTAATACGGTTACGGAGTACATACCCGGCGCTTCCTATAGTTTAGAGTTCAGCGTTGCAGCCTCTGCAGGTACTCCTGCCGGATATGGTTTTCAGGCGCTTGCCATTTCGGCCTCAAACAACAGTAATGCGGGCAGCATGACATCGGTATCTAGCGCCAACACACAAATTACTAACTTTGGGGGACGTCAATATGCTGAACACCTAGGAATCAATCCTAGCGGTATATTCACTGTAAATTGGACAGCACCGGCAGCTGGCTTTGGTTCGGTAAATTTGTACAGTCGTGGCTTAGCCGTAAATGGGTCGAGTTCTTCAGGAGATCAGCAAACTTCAAGCAATCTTTTGACACTTTCTGAACAGACATCTATCAGTTATGCTGCGTCTAGTTATTGTTCGGGAGCTAGTAATCCTTTACCAACTTTAATTGGTATTCAAAATGGTCTGTTTAGTGCTCAACCCACTGGTTTGTCAATTGTTCCAAGTACGGGTTTGGTGGATGTATCTAATTCGCAGACTGGGCAAATCTATACCATAATTTATACTTATAATGGTTCGGATACAACAACGACTCAGATCACAATTAATGCCACAGATGACCCATCTTTTAGCTATTCTGCAAGCAACTATTGCCAAGCAGAAAACGATCCTTTTCCATCAATAACAGGTCTGTTTGGAGGAACTTTTTCGAGCGACGCAGGCCTATCAATTAATACGGCTAACGGACTTATTGATTTATCACAATCGCTTCCTGGTATTCACAATGTATTGTATACAACCAATGGTATATGTCCTGATTCTACCACTGTTTCAGTCAATATTGTTGCCTTTGAGGATGCTTCTTTTAGTTATGGTAGTTCTAGCTATTGCCAGAATGCGGTCAATCCAATTCCGTCGGCTATATCTACCAATGGAACTTGGACCGCAAGCAGCGGTTTAGCTATCGATTCTTTAAATGGCCAAATAGACTTATCAAATTCTAGTGCTCAAGTACACAATATTACCTACACAACTAACGGTAGTTGTAGGGACACGGTCACGCAAAGTATTGCCATAATAGCAGCACAGGATGCAAGTTTTAGCTTGCCTGACACCTTTTATTGTCAAGGTGAACCCGATGTTTTACCTACTATTCTGGGTGATACAGGAGGACTATTTAGCAGTATTACGGGGTTGGATTTAGATACCCTTAGTGGATTGATCGATTTGACTAATTCAACGGCCGCTTTACACAGTATAACTTATACTACGAATGGCCCTTGCCCCGCCGTTCAAACTTTACAAGTACAGCTGAACAATCCTGATGATGCCACATTTACGTACCCTAGTGCAGTTTATTGTATCGATGCAGTCAATCCCATACCTACTTTTTTTGGAAATGGTGTGTTTTCGTCAAATCCAGGACTTTCAATCGATACCTCATCGGGTAGTATTAATCTCTCCGCTTCAATAGCGGGTAGCTATAGTATTCAGTTTGCAAGCTCGGGGGTCTGTCCAGATTCTTCTATTAATTCAATAGATATTCAGGACTTGCAAGTAGATAGTTTTAGTTTTGTAGATACACTTATTTGTATCAATCAAGGTCAAAATCCTGTTTTGGCCATAGTTGGGGCATCTAACGGAACCTACAGTGCTAGCCCTTCAGGTTTGGTTTGGCTAAATACAAGTACAGGAGCAATTGACCTTTCACTTTCTCAAACAGGCAATTATCTAATTTTGTTTACCGCGAATGATACATGCGCCCTTCCTGCGCAAGCAAATCTTGACTTATCTATGTGCGGGGCTCAGAATTTGTTAGAATCATCCGCAACATTACAGTTGTATCCAATTCCCTCCACAGGCACTGTATTTTTACAATCGAATCAGTCGATAGCTACATCAACAATCTCAGTATTCGATATTTTAGGGAATATTGTGTATTTTGGGCAACATAAAATAGATGCTGACATACCTTTTAGGATTCCTCTAGGTTTATTGGCGGCAGGTAATTACTACTTAAAGGTGGAAGATGTTAGTACTTCTCGTACCTTTAAACTTATTATTCAACCATAATTTAAAAAGAATGAGCTTCCTCTGAAGCTCATTCTTTTTAGCAATTCAATCATTCGTATGTTAGCATTAGGGAAGTATAATTTATTGGAAGTTTTAAGAGATACGGGTTCGGGCCTTTTTTTGGGGGACAAGGAAGGCAATGAGGTATTATTGCCTGGTAAGTTTATTCCTGAAAATACCAGTATTGTTGCCTACATAG
>CAJQQM010000054.1 GCA_905480485.1 uncultured Aureispira sp. | reverse complement strand
AACGAAGGTAAAACAATTAAAAAGGGCGAAAAAGTGGTCATCATTGACCAAATTGAAGAAGGAAAGTCCTTTATAGTTCAAAAGATAAATTATGAATAAAAACTAAAAAAAACGATTTCCTTAAACATATATGCACAGATTAGATTTTCTTTTTAATACTATAACACACTGTATAGTTATCTAAATAATTTTATCATAGCCTAGAGAACGCTATTTTCTCTATTAAAATTTAAAAACAAAAATGATTGAATCCATTTTATTAATTGTAGGTACACTAATTCTAATTTTTTTGGTCGGAGGTATTCTCTTAGTAGCTCGCACACACCGCAAAGTGCCGCAGGGTAAAGCCTTAATTCGTACCGGTTTTGGCGGGGCTAGAGTAGCCTTAGATTCTGGTATTTTTGTCATTCCAGTCTTGCACAAAGTGGAGGAAATGGATATTTCATTAAAAACGATTGAGGTAGACCGTTCCGGACCACAAGGATTAATTTGTCAGGATAATATGCGGGCGGATATCAAAGTGGTCTTTTTTGTTCGGGTCAATAAAAACACCAAAACCATCATTGAGGTGGCACAAACGATTGGCTGTTTGCGTGCATCACAACAAGAAACGCTCAATAATTTATTTGATGCTAAATTTTCGGAGGCCCTAAAGACAGTTGGTAAAGGCTTTGATTTTGTCGATTTGTATACCGAACGAGACAAATTTAAAAATATGATTATTGACACAATCGGGACCGACCTTAATGGTTACGTGCTTGATGATTGTGCCATTGATTATCTAGAACAAACGCCAATTGGAGATTTAGACGAAAAAAATATTTTTGATGCGGAAGGTATCAAGAAAATTGAAGAATTAACCTCGAAAGAACAGGAAGCGACCAACCTTATTCGTCGCAATCGCCAACAAACGATCAAAGAACAGGATGTTGAAACACAAAAAAATATTCTGAAGTTAGAAAAACAGCAAATTGAAGAAGAACAAAAGCAAAAAAGAGAGATTGCTGAACTCACCTCTGAACAACAAAATGCGGCCAAACAAGTAATAATAGCAAAAACACTCGAAACCGAATTGCTTCAAAAGCAATCGGAACAAAAAATTGGACAAGCCGAAGAAGACAAACAACGCGAAATCATTTTGGCCCGACTCAACAAAGAAGAACTAGAACGTGTTCAGCAACAACTAGTTGAAACCGAAGAGCAAAAAGCTATACAAGAAAAAGAACGTATCGTAGGCGTCAAAAAAATAGAAAAAGAAAAGATTTTAGAAGAAAACAAACGCGATATTCAAGTCATTATCAAAGAACGTAAAGCCGAAGAAAAGAAAACGGTAGAAGAAGACCAAAAAATAGAGGATGTCAAACAAATAGCAGCTGCAGAACGCGCCAAAAAAGTTGCTGAAATAGCCGCTATGCAAGAAGGAGAATCTCAAAAAATACTTCAAATGCGTCAGGCTGAAGCCGAAAAACTAGCCGCAGAAGTCAAAGCGCAACAAATAATTATTGAAGCGGATGCTAAAAAAGCGGCTTCTCAAAAAGAAGCAGAAGCCCGTAAAATTAACGCAGAAGCCCTTGCTGCCGAGGAAGCAACTGTAGGATTGGCCGAAGCCGATGTAATGAAAGCAAAAGCCGAAGCCAAAGAATTAGAGGGACAAGCACAAGCCAATATTTTATTGAAGCAAGCCAAAGCCGAGGCCGAAGCAATTACTGCCAAAGCCGAAGCCGAAAAGTCGAAAGGATTGGCTGAAGCTGAAGTGGTTAAAGAAAAAGGGTCGGTAACAGCTGAAGTAACCGAAAAAACAGGCTTAGCCGAAGCTGCTATTATCGAACAAAAACTGAGTTCTGAAGCCAAAGGAATTGAAGCCAAAGCCAATGCCATGAAATTATTAGATGGTGTAGGCAAAGAACACGAAGAATTTAAACTTCAGCTGGCACAACAAAAAGATATTAAATTGGCCGAGATTCAAGCACAACTCGGGATTGCAGAGTCACAAGCGCGTGTTTTGGCAGCATCTTTACAAAATGCCAAGATTGATATTGTTGGAGGAGAAACCAAATTCTTTGACAGCATCATTAATGCTATCAACAAAGGTAAATCTGTCGATCGACTTATCGACAACAGCGACAACTTAAAAGCGTTTAAAGCTGCTTTGTTAGGCGATGGAGACGACAACTTAATAGCCCGGATAAAGCGCTTTGTAGACCATTATGGCATTCAGACCGAATCCATCAAAAACCTGAGTCTTTCCGCACTACTCAGCAAAATTTATGCGACAGCTTCTGATACAGACAAAGATGTTGTCATGAATTTGATAGAAACAGTGAGTCGTCTTGGGATGGGCGGCGAAAACGCAGACAAACTTATTTAGAAAAAGATATGCTCAGGTCTATTGCTGTATTTACAGCGATAGACCGAGCGCTTTTTTCGCTATATACTAAACATACCGGTGCTTGAGGCACCGCTTCTCGCCTATCGAATCGGATGTATTCCACCGTCCAAAATTGACCATCTAACAGCCAAAATCATTGCATTAATGTCGGAAAAGAATATTGAAACCCAAGCAGCAAAGCCCACCGAACAAAGCCAACTCGAGCAAGGAACTTACGAGATCATAAAAGATAGGCTCAAAAAAAGTGGTACTGTCTTGCAACAAAAACTACAGGAACTCAATCAAGAACGCAAAAAAATATTTGGTTCGATTGAAATGAAACTGGTGAGCAACAACAATATTGATACCGAATACGAATGCATAGCCCGTGATATATTTGCCCTGGACAATATTTTTATTTTTGGATATAATATTCGTATGGGGCTCAAAAACATTGAACTTGAAGATGTATTTACTATTTATTCCTACGAAGAAGACAAACATTTCAAACCCTTAAGTTTAGATTTGCTAACGCACAACAATCCTAAATTTATTTCCGACTTCAAGAGTCTTTATCGTTACTCCAAAGAAGTGTATTTTCAAAAGTTTGCCCGCGACAAAAACGATCCCTTTTTTTATATGATTTTTAAAGATGGGAATAGTAGCAAAACCTTCAAATTTGAGATGCTTGAGGATAAACTTATCTATGTTACGGCACCTGGAGACAAACAATACAACTACCCTAACCAATTTGAATTTAAATGGGAATCGGTACGACATGACATGTATCGTCAAGGCGAACATCCTCATATCTCAATTATAGATAAAGTTTTTGTTGAAACTGTGGGCGGCGACCTGACCATCAAAATAGAGGACAATACAGATACCGGCAAAGGGATATACAGCGAAGATGTAGAACATGTAAATCAAAAAATTAGTGATGCTACTGTTTATTTTGCCGATTTGGGCAATCTAATATGTCTAAAAATAAAACCTTACCAAGAGGCTTACCGGTATTTTGTGTATAACATAAAACTACAAACGGTTCAGCGAGTTGATGCCCTAGAAAATTCTGGTGTTTTATTGCCGGGCGGTCAGGGGCTTGTTTTTTCCAACGGCTATTATTTACAAACGGGGTCTGTTAAGATGTTTGACAAAACCTCGGGCACCGGAAATCTTTTTGAACAACATATTCAATCCCCAAACGGAGAAGACCACCTTTATGTTTTTTACAAACCGGAAGATGGTAGTTATATTCTGTTGTCTTATAATGTGATTGACCAAAAACTAAACACCCCTATTTTGTGCAACGGATATTCTTTATTTCCCAATGGAGAACTTTGTTATTTTAGATCGGAAGATACCAAAACGGCCCACCATAATTTACAAATATGGCAAACGCCCTATATCAAGGGAAGGGCTATCCCCTCTGACTATGAAGATAGTTTTTTGTACAAAATAGGCAACAAAGAAATTGTCCAGGCCATGGCAGAGTGTCAAGAAGTTTTGTCCTTGCTAGACAAAGACGAAACCTACAATGACCTTTATTATGACCTGACCAAACGATCTAATACACTCATCGACTCTTATCATTGGCTTGATAAAGAACAGGCATTTTTTTTGCAACAGCCCATAGTACAAATAAGGACATCTTCTAATGCTGCAATTGATGAATTTGAAAAAGTGCAACAACTCAAAAAAAGCACCAAAGAAAACATCAAAGCAGTGCAAACGAATGCTGAGACGCTTTTTCAGGATATCAATAGTAGTTCTTTTAATAAAATAGATCAGTTTGTTCAATATTTAGCTGATTTAAGAATTGTAAGAGGCGCTATAATTTCGCTAAGAGAATTGCGCTATACCGATTTCGCGCTGATCGAAAGCCTCGAAAGTAAAGCCCTCGATATCCATGTAAAATTATCGAATCAATGTGTCCAATTTTTGCTAAAAAAAGATGCACTTCAACCCTATCTTGAACGCGTATTTGAAGCACAATCTACTATTGAAACCATAGAAACAGCGCGACAAGGAAAAACCCTTGAAGAAAAAATAGAATCTATTGCCAAAGAACTTGAATTACTCATCGAGATTGTCTCTAATTTAAAAATTGAAGATGCCACACAGACCACCCGAATTATCGATACAATAACCGCTATCTTTGCCAAACTCAATCAAGCAAAAGCAGGTATCAAACGTCGCCTAAAAGACCTCAATGCTGCAGAAGCAATTGCCGAATTTGCGGCACAGTCCAAATTATTAGACCAAGGACTAATCAATTATCTCGATATTTCGGATACCGTCGCAAAATGCGATGAATATTTCAGTAAAATAATGATTCAACTCGAAGAATTAGAAAGTAAATTTGCTGAATTCGATGAATTTATTTTAAAAATTGCCGACAAAAGAGAAGAAATTAACAATGCTTTTGAAACGCAAAGACTCTCCATAATAGAATCCAATAACAAACGTACAACCGCCTTAGAAAGTGCTGCACAACGCATCTTGAGTGGCATCAAAAATCGAGTTAAGAACTTTAAAGAAGTTGCTGCTATCAACGGCTATTTTGCCGCCGATTTGATGATAGAAAAAGTGCGCGATACCATCCAAAAATTAGTGGATTTAGGCGATAGCAACAAAGCCGATGCGATTCAGACGCAACTAAAGACCCTAAAAGAAGATGCTATCCGTCAACTCAAAGACAAAAAAGAATTATTTTCCGGCGATGGAAATGCGATTAAATTCGGTAAGCATTACTTTTCGGTCAACAAGCAAAAGCTAGATTTAACCATGGTTCCGAAGGATAATTCTATGTTTTATCACTTGACGGGCACTAACTTCTTTGAGGAAGTGGCGTCTACTAAATTTATAGCCACAAAAACCGTCTGGCAACAAGCTTTGGTATCTGAAAACGATACCGTATATCGCAGTGAATACTTAGCTTACATAGCCTTTCAACAATTAAAAAGCGACAAGAAGGAGCTTGTTTCAGAAGAAATCTTAGCCTATATTCAACAGTTTTCTGCCAATCGCTATCAAGAAGGGTACGCTAAGGGCATCCACGATGAAGATGCCGCTAAATTACTAGAAGCCTTATTGTACCTTTCCAAACACATAGACCTGCTATGCTTCGATGCAGATGTACGGGCTATGGCTCAATTATTTTGGCAAAAATACATCGACTCTGACAGCAAATCGACTTACAACAAGCAATTAAAAGCTGCGGGTATAATTTTACAAGTATTTCCTGATAGTAAAGAATATGATTTTTTGCTCGATAAACTATCCACCGATTTAGAAGTATTTGCACATCATACAGCATTGTTCGAAGCACACAATGCGACAGCAGCAGCAGCCTATTTATTTAGTGAAATAGCCCGTCGTGATAGTTTTATAATTAGCGCAGAGGCACATCAATTGCAGGATAATTTCAAGCAGTTTTTGTTACAAAAAGCTGCTCTAAAATCTTTCTACCAAGGCTTAAAATCGTTAGAAGATGTGCTTGAAGAACAATACAACCTAGCCCT
>CAJQQM010000053.1 GCA_905480485.1 uncultured Aureispira sp. | reverse complement strand
CCCACTGTTTGGGTCTAGAAGCCAAGTAGGCTTGATAATTCCCCTTTTCATTTTGCAAGTAGCTATCGTGCTGCCCGCTTTCGAGTTCGCAATGTGCTAAAATCGGCAGGGAACTCCCCTTTAGGGTTTGATAGGCAGCTTTTAGTGTCGCTTCATCTACATTCGGAAATTCGTCTATACCTGAATGGGTCAAAAATGCTTTAAACCCAATTACGCCCGCCGCCGAAAGTGCTTGCAGCTCGTGATGGTTTCCTGGAACAATACCTCCGTAAAATCCACAATGAATATGTGTTTTGGAGGCTGCTGCGGCCAATTTCAAACGCAGCGCTTCTGTAGTAGTGGTAACCGGAGAAGCGTTTAGCGGCATCTCGACTAAGGTAGTAATACCACCTGCTGCCGCAGCAGTACAACCGCTATCAAAACCCTCCCATTCTGTCCTACCTGGTTCGTTAATATGTACATGTGGATCAATCATTCCCGGCATTATCACTGCATCTTCATAATCTATAATCGGATAATCGTCTGATGAATAGGGCCCTTGCACAATATCCTGAATCTTACCCTGATTGATTAATATCGAATAGGCGCCAATACTATCTGGCAATACAACTTGTCGACTGTATAGTGCAAACTTAGATGAGTCCATATTTTAATCCAATTTTGCCCCTTGAATAATCCATTTTTCTAATTGGTCACGTTCCTCTTGTGTAATGCGTGTTTTATTACCTTGGGGCATGGTTTTATTGATGACTGCAAAGTTTAGTATTTTGTCTTTGTGTTGAACAATTAGTTCAGGAGTATCAAATATGATCCCTTTTTGAGCCACTATATATACATCATCGGTACAATTTTTAGCATGACAAGGGCTACAGCGTTGCTGAATTATTGGATGAATCTCAGAAAAAGACACCTTTTCGGCATTTAGGAGTTCGTCTCTCGACATAGGGGCAGTAATATAAATAGCCGATAGAATAAAAGCAATAGATAAAGGCACCACCCACTTATTCGATTCGCCACGCTCCCATTGATTGTGATAATGCTTGATACCGGCACCTGCCAAACACAATAAGGCAAGGATAAGTATATTATTTTGATGCCCAAAAGTAGAGGGAAAATGATTACTGATCATGATAAACAAGACCGGCAAGGTAAAATAATTATTGTGATAAGATCGATAGCTTGCTCGAATTCCTAAGGACACATCTGGTTCTCTTCCTTCTTTGGCAGCAAAGACCATCTCTTTTTGAGCAGGTATGATGCAAAAAAATACATTCCCAGCCATCATAGTGCCCATAATCGCTCCCAAATGAATATAGGCAGCCCTTGGATTAAATACTAGACTTAGCCCGTATCCTACAATCGCTAGATAAACAAACATAATTGCAAAAAACAAAGGCCTGCGCTTGGGTTGCAACATGGCTGGTTTAGACAACAACTCATAAAAAACATAAGAAAACACTATGGAACTGACCCCAATCATCACTCCTATTACCGGCGTCATATTGGTAATTTCAGGATTAATAAGAAATGATTCGGCATCAAAATAATAGACAACTGTTAATAAACAAGTGCCTGTTAGCCAAGTAAAATAAGCTTCGTATTTGAACCAATGCAAGTGCTTTGGTATCGACTTTGGAGCAGCTTTAAATTTTTCGAGATAATAAAATCCTCCGCCGTGTATTGCCCAAAGATTGCCCGCTAATTCATCCCGAACATTATTGTTTCTATTAAGCGAGTTCTCTAAAAAGACAAAATAAAAAGAGGCCCCTATCCAAGCAATTCCAAATATGATGTGCAACCATCGAAAAATGAGATCGAGCCAATCTTGCAAATGAGCTTGCCACAAACTGCCTTTTACGGTATAATAAACTACATAAGATATGGTAAAGAAAACGCCCAAAAACAGTAACCATTTGCTAAAAAAAAGCATATTGGCAGCAAAATCTTTATCCCGTTCATTCTGACGTAGAGGGTCTTGTGCATATTGCCGAACTAAACGCTTGCAAATAAGCACCCCAAAAAAACAAAGAGAGACTAAAATCCCCATCATGGTTTCAACTATTCCCATTGCATCTGTTGTTTAACTACTTATTAATTGTATGATCAAATGTAGAAGGCTTAGAATCATTTGCTGCTGTTTCTTGGTACAGTGCCATCAATAAACGTTCGTGGGTCATCGGAGCTTCAAACAAACCGGTTGCCGATGGATTAAAAGCTTTGATAGCGTCCGTTAGGGCAAAAAAAGCACCAATACCGTACATCAAAGGAGGCTCGCCGACTGCCTTTGATTTCAAAATAGCTAGATTTGGGGTCTTTGTTTCCAAAAATTCAACATTAATCTGACGGGGCGCAAAATAAATATCCGGCACTTTGTAGGTAGATAATGCAGACGATAGCAAGCGCCCTTGTTTATTGTAAGCGATTTCTTCTAGAGTCATCCATCCCATACCTTGCACCAAACCTCCCTCAACCTGACCTCTATCGACAATAGGGTTCATAGATGTTCCGAAATCATGTACAATATCTACCGAATCAAAACGGTAGGTTCCGCGTAGGCAATCTATGCTTACTTCGGTCAGCGAGCTGCCGTATACGTGATAAGCAAAAGGATGTCCTTTTTCTTTAGTTTTATCAAATCGCACCTTGGGAGTGGCATAATGCCCCTTCTCTGACAATTGTACCCTCGCCAAGAACGCTTGACTTACTAAGGATTCCCAAGAGCAGTTTAGGGGAGTATTGTTGTGATAAATTTGGTCGTTCTTAAATTGAACCAAGGCTTCGTCAGCCAAGTTGAAATGCTTGCGAACAAATTGTACTAGGCGCTCTTTTATAGCCTTACACGCAACTTGCAAGGCTTTACCGTTTAGGTCGGCGCCTGCAGACGCTGCAGTAGGCGAAGTATTTGCTACTCGGGTAGTGTTGGTGGTTTCTAATTTAATTTTTGAGGATTCAATCGAGAACGTTTGTTGCACCACCTGCAACATTTTGGTATTGACCCCTTGACCCATTTCGACAGCACCTGTAGAGACGCCCACCGATCCATCTTGATAGACGTGTACCAAAGCCCTCGCATGATTCATCGGGGTATTCGTAAACGAAATACCAAAGCAAATTGGCATAAATGCTAAACCTTTTTTGTGGAATTCGTGTGTTTCATTATACGCTGCTACGCTTTGTCTCCTAGCTTCAATATCAACAAATTTTTCGACTTGTTCCCAAGTGGTCTGCGCTTCACAGCCCTCAACAATCTGTCCGTACGAAAAAAACTGATCATTTTTTAGCAGGTTTTGTTTTTGTATACGTGCGCGGTCTACCTCAAGCGCCTCTGCGGCATGTGTAATCGCTGCTTCTATAACGAACATACCTTGTGGACCTCCGAATCCTCTAAACGCGGTATTCGGTGGCAAGTTGGTGCGGCACGAAGTAGCCGAAACTCGAATGTTTGGTACATAATAGGCATTAGTAGCATGAAAAAGAGTCCGTTCGAGTACCGCAGGAGACAAATCAGCGGAAGCCCCTGCGTTTTGATAAAAATCGACCTCGTAGGCTATAATATTCAAATCTTCATCTAATCCTATTTTGTAATCCGATGAATAAGGGTGACGCTTGCCAGTCATTCGCAAATCTTCGTCGCGATGCAAGACCAATTTGACCGGCTTTTTGCTAATGTATGCCCCTAATGAAGCTAAAACGGCAAAAGGCGTTGCTTGATCTTCTTTGCCTCCAAAACCACCCCCTAAGCGGCGTACATCTACTTCTATTTTGTGCATCGCTAAACCGAGAACACGCGCAATACCACGTTGTACTTGTGTCGGACCTTGTGTGGAAGAAACCACTCGGATACAATCATTTTCTATCGGAAAAGCATAGGCACCCTGACCTTCAATATACAAGTGTTCTTGTCCGTTTGTGTCAGCACGTCCTTCGAAACAATACCTCGCTTTGGACCAAGCTTGAGACATTTCCCCCATCTTAAATGTACGAACAGCACCAATAATAGAGCCTTTTGCGGCCGCTTCGCGCGGACAGGTCACAATCGGTAAGGCTTCGTATTCTATTTCAATTTTTGCTTTAGCTGCATGAGCCGCCCGAACAGAAGTCGCTAAAATTAGGGCAACCGGTTGCCCAATAAAATGTACTTCATCAAGGGCTAAAGCGGGTTCGTCTGGAATAATTCCTCCAATTTGATTTTCGCCAGGAATATCTTTACAAGTTAAGATATGTTTGACACCAGGCATTTTTTTTGCTGCTTCAACATCCAATTTAATTATTTTTGCATGCGCTATGCTGGCATCAAAAATAGTAGCGTACAGGGTACCACCTAAGATGGCTAAGTCGTCTACGTAAATCGACTCACCGCGTGTATGCGTAAAAGAATCTATATTTTTCATAAGCTCTGCTGGGCAAATAGATTAGGGAAAAATTTGATAAAATGAGCCTTCATTAATTGTTTTAATAATAACCTTTTGTAAGCGATCGACCCCCGTACATCAGCGATTGGTGTTACTTCCGATTGTGCGATTTCAATCGCCTCATTTAGCAGGGATAAAGTAGGTGTTTTGTTGCTTAAAAATTCAGAGGTAAGTATCAAAAACTTGGGCACAGGCGCTAAGCCTCCGGCAGAAATAAAAGCGCTCTGAATTTGCCCCGCTGTATCTAAGGTCATCGATGCGGCTGTATTGACCGAAGCTATATCTAA
>CAJQQM010000052.1 GCA_905480485.1 uncultured Aureispira sp. | reverse complement strand
TCAAAGCAAAAGGTGCCCATATTCTTAATGATATACCTGATAGCTTTATCATCTAATCTAGTAATTTTATATATAATTCTGAGGGTATTTGTTTTTTGTCACATTGAACAACAGCTATTGAGCCTTTGTGCTTTGATACATAATTAATGATGTCTTGGGCAGATTCTAAAAATTTGGGAGGACTGGCCCGCCCCTGAAATACCAACCCTAACCAATAGCGTTTCATACCCATAACAGAACTGTTGAATATTTTACGGGAAACCAATTCAGCAAAATTAGCGTTAGAGGACGGTAGTATAATTTCTATACCTTCTTTGTTGGGCCATAAAGCCTCCTCTCCTAAAAAAATGGTCTGTAATTTGGATAATTTGATAGAATCAATATCTGTATTATTTCCAATAACATACAATTCACTCTTTGTTTCTTGGGCACTAGAAGGCACAAAAACAAATAAACAAAAAATAAAAGTGATATGTATGCTTAATTTCAAATTAATAGATGAATTTTTAAAACCCATATGCTAGCTGCATATTAAAGCCTAAAGTATTCATATGGCTGGTTGGATTAAGAAAAGTGGTGAAACTTGATTCGTATTCTAGCTGAAATTTAATGTTAATAAGGTAGCTAAAAATATGTTTGTACCCGACACAGAGTTTTATCCGTTCATTGGGCATCGAATGAAGGTCATTAACATCGACGCTAATAAAATCAAATAGAATATAGGGTACATGAACTTCTTTGATGATATAGCCCAAGTAAATAAAATTACTAAAATTGTAAGACGTACCTAAAGTGTCTGTATGCGTAAGGTTAAAGGAGAACTCATTTAGAACTTCGTATTTATTCCTAAATATTGCCAAGGAAAAACAAGCCGTATGATAATACAAGGGGCCCGTATACATAGAATGAGAACCACTGTGTTGGTGTCCACTATGAGCGCCATATCCATTTTCTTCCATGTAATCATAGTAGTAAGCTGCACCAATGCGCATTCCATTTATTGGCTTAAAATGAAACGCTGCAGCAATAGCTGGTGTAAAGCCCTCTTCAAATACATCGGTCGAATTTATACTATTTCCAACAAGAAAGTCGTATCCAAATTTATACTTTCCAATATTTTGGCCCTGAAACTGAAGGCCTGTAGTATGAATAGGCACAAAATACTTGAAAGACAATGGACGGCTAATTACAGGAAAAAAAACACGTCCATGGTGGTAAACATCGTTCCAATAGTTTACGGGTGTGTGTATTTTACCAACAATAATTGAGTTCTTGCTGTTAAGATTAAATTTAATGAGAGCTCGTTCAAGGCCTACAGCAAATTTGGTACTAGAGAAGGGATCAAATTTAACCGTTACTTCTCCTAAAAAAGAGATCCGTTTGGTTATTTTGGCTTGCGTAAAAATATCGTGTTCCCCTAAACTAAAAAAACTATTAAGGTTTTGATGTTTTTGCTTCAAAGCGTATTCTGTATGCCCAAAGGCATTAATTTGAACGTTTTTAAATTGTCCATAGACTATTGCCGTCAGTAAATTGAAGACAATTAACGCAAAGATATTTTTGGTCATAAAAGTAATTTAAGCAAATGAGCGGGGGGTTAATCAGTCAATTCAGCTTTCAACTTTTCAATAGAAAAAGGTTTAAATATAAAACTATGTACCTGTTCGTAATACTTTGCACGCATAATGTCCTCAGGATCTTGAGAGCTTGATGTAATAAAGATTTTAATCTTTTTACCAAGGTTTAATTTTTTAAATTCATCTAAGAAATTCCATCCGTCCCAAATTGGCATATTAAGATCCAACAAGATTAGGTCCGGAAGGGCCTCCGTATCAATATTCAACAAACCATCATAAGCCGATTTGCCATCATCGAACGTGATGATTTGATGGCATATCTGACTGTTCCTAAGCGCACGTTTGGTTGTAAAAACATGAATAGGGTCGTCATCTACTATACAAATTGTGTCTATTTTATGCATTAAAAGCAAAGTCCAAAGTATTGTTTACGGAAAGTATAAATTTAATATAAGCAAGTATAGTAACTCAATTTACAATTAAAAATTTACAATTAAAAAATTCTAATCAAATATTTCTTTGAGCTTAGATCCTCAGTACCTGCAAAAATTTTTTGTCTTAAAATTAACTTAATACTTTTTCCAATAACCTAATTTATCCTAATTTTAGTTTAAGAATTTAAATCCAAAAAACGTTCGCCTAGTTTGTAAAAGCCGTGCTATTGTTGCTTTAAAAAATAGTTAAATCAGTCTGAATATATACAATTCTATTTTTTTATGGTATTATTGATTTTTAACTTTTATAATAGAATTATGAATCGGCGCAATTTTATTAAAATGACTTCCGCTGCTGTCAGCTCTTCGTTGCTTAGTGGACCTAATTTGCTTCTCGCAAAACAGTATCCTTTTTTTAAAAAAGAAGATTTTGGACCTAACTTTAAATGGGGAGTAGCAACAGCAGCTTATCAAATTGAAGGGGCATGGAATATCGATGGTAAAGGCCCTTCCATTTGGGATCATATGACACACAACAAGCCAAGAAAAATTAAAAATAGAGATAACGGGGATATCGCCTGCGATTTTTATCATCGTTATTATGAAGATATTGCGCTTATCAAAGCCATGAATTTTAAAGTTTTCCGTTTTTCATTAGCTTGGTCTAGAATATTCCCATCTGGAATTGGTTTTGTCAACCAAAAAGGGGTGGAATTTTATCACAAAGTGATTGACCGCTGCCTTGAATTAGACATCGAACCCTGGATCACTTTGTATCATTGGGACTTGCCACAAGCCCTTGAAGAAAAAGGGGGCTGGGCCAACCGAAAAATCATTGATTGGTTTAGTTCATACGCTTCTTTTGTAACAAAAGAGTACGGTGACAAGGTTAAAAACTGGATGGTGTTGAACGAACCGATGGCCTTTACAGCTGTTGGTTATTTTGCAGGTGTACATGCACCAGGATACATCGCACCTGCAAAGTTCCAAAAGGTGGCACACTATACAAGTATTGTACAAGCTACAGGAGGTCGTATTATTCGTCAAAATGTTTCGGATGCCTACATAGGTACTACCCTCTCTTGTTCCCCTATCCGAGCAAAAGGCCCTAGGCACAATAAAGCTGCACATCGGGCGGATATTTTGTTGAATAGGTTATATATAGAGCCGCTTTTGGGCATGGGATACCCTACCGAAGGCTTTGCGTTTATCAAAGGAATCGAGCAGCATATCGAACCCGGCGATATGGAATTAGTACAATTTGACTTTGATTTTATCGGCTTACAAAACTACACACAAACCGTAGTTCGTAAATACATTTTACCCTATGTCTGGCTGTTAGAACAAAAAGCAAAAAATAGAGCTGTCGCCCCTGAAAAGATCACCGAAATGGGCTGGGAGGTATATCCCCAAGGAATTTATCAAATCCTCAAACAATTTGCGGATTACAAGAATCTTCCTCCCATTATTATCACTGAGAATGGGGCTGCTTTTGAAGATGTCGTTCAAAACGGCCGTGTCCACGATCAAAAACGCGTGCAATTTTATCAAGAATATTTAAAAAATGTTCTCAAAGCCAAGCGAGAAGGCATCGATATTCGCGGCTATTTTGCCTGGTCGTTTATGGATAATTTTGAATGGGCCGAAGGCTACGGCCCTCGTTTCGGCTTGGTACACGTCGATTATCCTACCCAAAAAAGAACCCTAAAAGATTCTGGGCTTTGGTTCAAAGAATTTTTGAAATAAATCATGAACGAACCAAGTAAATAACGCATACAATCTATTATGGTCAGTTATCAATCAATACAACTTTTGCGGTGGATTGCTGCTACTATGGTCATGTTAGCACATGTAGGCGTGGGGCAGCACAGCTACAAGGGTATCGACTTGCTATTTGCCATCAGTGGTTTTGTGATTTACTTGAGTAGTTATCAAAAAATGGGCAGTGGCGTTAAAACAGCTATTAATTTTTTTAAAAAACGCTGTATTCGCGTTTATAGTTTTTATTGGCTAACCTTGTTTTCTTTGCTGCTTAGTGGGCTTTACAGCTTAGCCTATGATTTTAATTACCTTAAGGTCGTTTTTTTGATCCCATCACATCAATCTTTCCTGAGTTTGACTTGGAGTTTGTCTTATGAACTGTATTTCTATGTATTAATTGGTTTGGTCATTGCATTTCTAAAACCTATACAGGCTCAAAAAGCCCTTATCGGCTTTTGGTTAATAAGCTCTATTTTGTTGCTCTTACAATGGACCGATTATTCACTGAAACGAAAAGCAATTAATTTCTTGGTTGGCCAAAATATTTGGCAGATACTTTCTGGCTGTTTAGCTTGCATGTACTTTATTGAAAGCGCGGCAAAATCTAAAGCATCACATCTAAAAATAGCGGTTCTATTTTTTTGTGGTATGCTCTTATTTTTCGCTTATGCTTCTTATTACAGTACCTTGTCTTTTTTATTGACAGGCTTAGGAAGTGCTAGCATTGTACTAAGTCTTGCATTATTGGAAGAACGTAATCGTATACCCTTCCCCCAATTATTTATCCGTTTGGGCAATGCATCTTATGTAGCTTACCTAATTCACATCCCTTTGTTTCATTTTTTTAGACCACATATAAATCAAAACCTAGCCATGCAATGCCTCCTTATTTTCGTTGTTTGGGCGATTAGTGTATTACTCCATGAATTGATTGAAAAACCTATGGTATACCAATTGAATCAACACTTAATCTCAAAGAAATCTAACTAATTATATCCATTAAACAGATTCTATTTAAACCCTTGGCAGGAAAAAAGCCTGTTGGTTTAGATTCTATTTTGTAGCATTGCTAATCACGTACAATATATGTTTTAACCATGTCCGACAATACTTTTAGCAAATCAGATTTTGGTCCCGATTTTAAATGGGGGCTTGCCACATCAGCTTATCAAATTGAGGGGGCTTGGAATATCGATGGCAAAGGGCCCTCTATTTGGGACCATTTTACACAAACCCAAGCACATAAAATTAAAAATCGCCAGAATGCGAATATTACCTGCGATTTTTATCATCGTTATAAATCGGATATAGCATTCGTCAAACAACTTAATTTTGATATTTTTCGAGTTTCACTTTCCTGGTCGCGTATTTTACCCAATGGAATTGGAAACGTCAATCAGAAGGGGCTTGACTTTTATCATAAGCTTATCGATCGTTGTCTTGAATTAGGCATTGAACCCTGGCTTTTACTTTATCATTTTGATTTGCCACAAGCCCTTGAAGAAAAAGGAGGTTGGGCCAACCGCGACATAGTACAATGGTTCGAAGAATATACCGATATCGTAACTAGAGCTTTTGGAGATAAAGTCAAAACTTGGTTTGCTCAAAACGAACCGATTGGTTTTACGATTGGTGGCTATTTGGCCAAATACCATGCACCGGGATATTTAGCGCCTAATAAATTTTTGAAGGCGATTCATCATGCTCTTTTGTGTCAAGCATCATCGGGCAGAATCATGCGTCAAAATGTGCCAAATTGTACCGTAGGTGCAGCTTTATCTTGTGCTTACACCAGTCCCAAGAATCAACAAAAAAGACATATCGATGCGGCCTATCGGATGAATATTATTTTGAATAGGCTTTGTATTGAACCACATCTTGGCATGGGCTACCCGACCAAACGCTTTAGCTATCTTCAAAAAATCCATCGATATGTCAAAGCCAATGACTTAGAGGATATCTGTTTCGACTTTGATTTTATTGGCTTACAAAACTACAGTCAATACGTTGCCAAACATGCCTTACTGCCGTTTATATGGGCTTTTGAAAACAGTCCGAAACAACGGGGTATAGCACCAGAAATGATCACCGACATGGGATGGGAAATTTATCCTGAAGGCATTTATAAAATCTTAAAACAATATGCCGCCTACCCTTCTATGCCTCCTTTGATGATTACCGAAAATGGCTGTGCTGTACCCGACACGCTTCAAAATGGAAAGGTGCACGATAAAAGAAGAATTCAATTTTTCCAGACCTATCTCGAACAAGTTTTGAAAGCTAAAAAAGAAGGGGTAGATGTTCGGGGCTATTTTGCCTGGACACTCTTAGATAATTTTGAATGGGCAGAAGGATTTGACCCGCGATTTGGCTTGGTTCATGTTGATTTCGAAACTCAAAAAAGAACGATTAAAGACTCGGGACTCTGGTTTCAACAATTTCTTCAAAAATAGTGCATTTTAAGGTATAAATACACTTAAAAGCCCTTCTATAATTGTTCTATATACTGTTTTAGGTTCGTGAGGTTGCGCAAAGGGCCGTTGACCAAAAAAGAATTAATCAGCCAATTGGGCGCAGCACCCCCTGGGTCGACAACTGCTTTTTGAATAATTTGAGTTTGATTAGAACCTTTGCGAATCAACATCCACTGACCTTTCATTCGGCTGACGCGTACAAAATTGGGATCCTTGGGGTACTTATCTGGACAAGCCTGAATATCGATAATGATGGTATCTGAGTGAGGGTATCGATAGATAATCCGTACTACATTGTCTCTATCGCTTGCAGGCCAAGGAGAGTCACTTTGTGAGTAGGTATAAAACTCATTCGTGGACACGCGATCAATTTCTTTTACCATCAAGGTATTTTTGGACCATTTTTTTTGGTCTTGACTACGCCTCAATACTGCTTCTACGGTTTTTATGGGAGCATTTACATTCAAAACCGCTTTATATTCTTTAATGGACCAACCTAGTATATAGCGCGTATAAACTTTGATGTCTTCAGTTGATTTTTCGAGTTCCCATACGGGCTCTGTTGGGGTAGGAACTGAAATTGCATTCATAATATTCGGCAATAAGAACATTAAAAAGACGAACAGGGATAAAATATTCATTTCGAACAAATTAATACAAATAAAAAAGAGACTACTATTCGATAACAAGTATAGTGCCTCTTTGTTTAGGACATAAAATAAAGCAGCCCCAAGGGGCTGCTTTATTATTTATAATTTACCCATTTTTTTCTTTTCACCTAGAATTATATCCACCCGCCTGTCGGCCTCATTTACATCAGATTGCCCTCCTTTCTTGGGGTTTTCCTCCCCCATTGGCAATACAATAACTTCGTTGGGTACGCCAATACGAATTAACGCTTTACGCACAGCGATTGTTCGTTTGGTAGACAAACTCATATTGCGCGTTTGATCCCCCTCAATGCTAGCATTACCGTATAAATAAACCGTTATGCTTTTGTCTTCTTGTGCTATGGCATCTTTGATCAAGGCTAATATCTTCTCAGAATCTTCCGTGATTTTATCGGAACCCTTATCAAAATAAACCGAACCAATTTTTTTGTACATCATTGGGTTATTTTTGATTAATTCCTTTAGCTTTTCAATTTCTCGGGTATTGTTAATTATTTCCTTTTCTTTCAATTTCAACAAATCGCCTTGTTGCCTGAGGCTTTCACCTTGCTCCATCTGCGTATTTTGCTGGTCATTTACCTGACTATTTAGCGAATCAATTTGTGCTTGCAAATCGGCCTCCTTAGCCCTTGAAACAGCGACATCTTCTTTGAATAAAGAATCTTGTTTTTCTAATTTTTCGATACGACCTTCCAGTTCTTTAAGCTTATTGTCTCCGCCAAATCGAATACCTACCATAAACTCATGCTGCGTACCCAAACTATTGTTTAATTGCCCATCTACTCCAATTTCAAAAGTATAACCTACAAAGACTTGACGCTTGATTTCTACCGCTGCAGTAAACATCAATGCTGAAGTTGATAGCTGATTATTTGAAGAACGGTACCCTGCACCTATCCAAAATAAATTATTCCATCCTACCATCAAATTGGCTTCTGCTTGCAAGGGCAAATTCGGAACAAAGCGCAACAAGGCCGAAGGTTCTAAATAAATATTCTTTTTCGGACCAAGTTCAAAACGATAACTAATGTTTCCAATAAAATGTCGTGTATTCACAAAGCTAATGTTATCGCTGCCTGCCGACAAATACAAAAGGCCATTGTTAAGCCCCTGCAGCATCGAAAAACCAAGATTAAGTCCGTAAAGCTTGTAATTAAGCCCAGCGCTA
Organism: uncultured Aureispira sp.; assembly: GCA_905480485.1. Classification (GTDB taxonomy): domain Bacteria; phylum Bacteroidota; class Bacteroidia; order Chitinophagales; family Saprospiraceae; genus Aureispira. The sequence goes on along the minus strand of CAJQQM010000052.1, from coordinate 728 downwards.
AAATCAAAAGCTACGCCCTCTGACTCACTTTGAAGCAGCTGAACATCCGCCGGATTAGCAACTGTTGCCTGCTCAAAATTAAAGCGCTGATGAATAAACCCTAAGGAAATGCCAAAAGATAAATGATGCGGAATCTTTCGCGAAAAAGGGATGTGATAAGCATAAGATGCCATCCCCCCTATTCGGTTTATAATATGCATTTGGTCAACATAAAAAAGGGCGCCTACCCCCATGTCTGTTCCTGGGATTCGAGCATCAAGCCCTAAAGCCCCTGTAACCGGCGATTCAGGCATAGAAACCCATTGTTTTTTGAAATGGAAATTAATTTTAGTCCTGTCTTCTTGTCCTGCCCTTGCAGGGTTATACAAGTAAGGGTTGTAGACGTAATGATGCAGAACAGGTAGTTGTTGTGCCGACAATTGAAGGCTAAAAAGCAACATCAGCCCTAGTATATTATTTATTATTTTCATAATCTTAAAATTCAATTAGTGTTAAAATGGATTGGATTAGCGTTTGATGGTAAGAGGTCCTTTAAACTCTTTATTATCAGTACGAATAATGTAATAATAGGTCCCTTCGGGTAATGCATTCCCTTTAAAGGTTCCATCCCAATCCGAACTGTAGTTTTCGCTTTGCATCACTTCCAAACCGCCTCTTGAAAAAACCTGAATGCTATAAATCCCAATATTTTGCAAAAAATTAACTTCCCAGGTATCATTAACACCATC